>JADGEE010000051.1 GCA_016744535.1 Campylobacteraceae bacterium | reverse complement strand
GTATAAATAGCTTAATTTTAATAATGAATTTTTAGTATTTTAGTATAATATTATAAAAATTCAAAGGTTTTTAGTGAATTTTAGTGGTAGTTATTTAAAGAATGATGTAAATTTTTTACTCAAAATAATAGATATGAAAGAGATGGATATAAAAACTAAAGAATCTCTTATTCAAAATGGTAAAAAACACTATTCTCAAATGTTAAGTCCAGAGTATAAACCAACAAAAGAGTATTTAAATATATTTTATAATGCATTTGAGTTAAATAGAATTAAAGTCTCAAAAAATATATTGACATTAGCAAATTTTTTAAAAGATAAATTTGATAAAAATCAAGTTTTAATTTCACTAGCAAGAGGTGGAACGCCTGTTGGAGTTTTATTAAAGAGAACTCTAAGAGATATATTTAATATTGAAGTTCCTCACTACTCAATTTCAATTATTAGAGATAAGGAAGTCGATAGCAATGCCTTAAAATATATTTTACAAAATAATCCTAATAAAGAGTTTGTTTTTATTGATGGTTGGACTGGCAAAGGTGTCATAAAAAATGAACTTAAAAAGTCAATTGATAACTTTAATAAAAAATATTCAACTTCAATTTCAAGTGATTTATTTGTATTAGCTGATATTTCAGGTAAAGCCGATTATTCTGCAACTAATGAAGATTATTTAATTCCTTCCTCTGCACTAAATTCAACAGTTTCAGGGTTAGTTAGTCGCTCTATTTTAAATGAAAAATTTATAAAAGAGAGTGATTTTCACGGGTGTAAATATTATAGTGAATTTAGCAAAAATGATTTAAGTCTTTGGTATATAGATGAGCTTATGAAAAGTATAAAAAATATTAAAAATTATTCAAAAGAGATAGTAGCTCAAAATAGAGATTTAGAATTAAAAGCAGAAAATTTTATTAATAGTATTAAAATAGCATTTAATATTGGTAATATTAACCATATAAAACCTGGTATTGGAGAGAGTACGAGAGTCTTATTAAGGCGTGTTCCTTATGCGATTTTAATTCAAGATAAAAATTTAATTGAAATAGAACATATTTTAAAATTAGCTAGTGATAAAGATATAAAAATTATAGAAGATAAAAGTTTACTATTTAAAGCAGTTGGGATTATTAAAGAGAAAAATTAATTATTTAAAGGGTTTCCAATAGAACATTTAAAATTAGGGGCTAGTTTATATACTCCTGCAACTTATAATAATTTATTAGAATTAGCAAGTGGTAAAAGATATAAAAATTTAAAATCACTGATTATTGATAGTGAAGATTCACTGCTTGAAAGTGATGTCAATTTAGCTATAAAAAATATAGAGAACTTACTGGATTCTCTTGAACAAAAAATTGATTTTATATTTTTAAGAGTTAGAAATATTGAGGTCTTTAAAATATTAAATAATTTAAAAAATATTCATAAAATAGATGGTTTTGTATTTCCAAAATTTAATTTATCAAATATGAGAGAGTATATGGAGATAAAAACTAGTGTTAAATATATTATGCCTGTGCTTGAAAAAGATATATTTGAATCTCATAAATTAATTGAAATTAGAGACTTTTTATTACCTTATAAAGATAAAATTTTAACTATTAGAGTTGGTGCAAATGATTTAATGAGCGAATTACGGATTAGACGGGAGTGTGGAAATACAGTTTATGATATAGCTCCAATAAAAATGATAATTTCAAATATTATAAATTTTTTTAAACCTTATGGTTTTAATATTTCAGGTGCAGTTTATGAATGTTTTGATAAAAATCATCTTCATACTCTAAAGAGAGAAGTTGAGTTAGATGTGCAAAATGGAATTTTTTCTAAAACGATTATACATCCATCACAAATTGATATTATTCAAAAATGTTATCAAATAAATAGTAGTGATTTTATTTCAGCAAAAAAGATATTAGATAAAAATGCAAAAGCGGTATTTCAAACAGATAATAGAATGAATGAGATAAGTGTGCATACAAATTGGGCAAAAGAGATTATAGAGAGAAGTAAAATTTACGGTATAAGGAGTTAAAATGCAAGATAGAGATATATTTTTATTTACAGATTTAGACGATACACTTTGGCAAACAAAAAGAAAAATTGAAAATTTTCATCAAAACTTAAAACAAGCAACAAATAGCCTCACACATCCCTCTTTTATGAGAGAAGACCAAGAACTTTTTAGCGAACTATTTTTAAATCATCCAGATATTTCAGTAATTCCAATTACAGCAAGAGAGTTAAATCAATATAAGAGGACTTATTTATATAACGATAATAGAGTAAAGTTGGCAGTAATTTACTTTAGTGGAATGATTTTATATGAAAATAAAATTGATGAAGAGTGGCAAAAAATTATAAATAATAAATATGCTAAATTAAAATTTAAATTATCAAAACTCCAAGAGTTAATAAAAAATCATATCAAAGTAAAATGGGGTGAATTTAAATTTGTCAATGTAGATAATTTTTATTTAAATATAAAATATATAGATAGAAGCTCTTATAAAGAGCCAATAGAATATGTTTATAAAATATTAAAAGAGATGGAATTAGATGGTTTTAGCGTAAATTCAAATGATAATAACATAGCGATACTACCTCTATTTTTAAATAAAGAGTTAGCAATTGATTATATTATAGATAAATATAACCCTAGGCTAACTCTTGGGGCGGGAGATAGTTTAAGTGATTTAGGATTTATGCAAAAAAGTAATTATTTAATAATTCCTCAAAAATCACAAATTAATAAAAAACTAAATAATATTCTAATTAATTAAATTTTTTTATATTATCTACTTTTTTTAATAGAACATTTACTCGGCTTTTTTGTATTATATATTTTTTTAACTTTTCCATTTATCTCTATTGTTCCTATTAATAATTTCATTTTTTATCCTTTTATTTTATATTGATAGTAATAGTTTATATAAAAAATGTAAATAATACATTTACATTTTAAAAAAAGTTTATCTTATAGTGTGTTTTTTTAATAATTTAATTTAAAGAGAAATTATATGTGTGCAATTTTTGGTATTATCGGTGAGTATAATTTACATTTGGCAAAATTTTCACAAGAGGCGTTAATACACAGGGGCATTGATGATAAGAGCTTAGTTATAAAAAAAAATCTATTTTTAGCTTACAATAGATTAGCAATTAATGATTTAAATATCTCTAACCAGCCATTAAAATATAAAAATTTATATTTATCATTTAATGGTGAAATTTATAATTATATAGAGTTAAATAAAAAATTTAATTTAAATGTAAATAGTGAAATTGAAGTTATAGCAAAACTTTTTGATAAATTTGGAGTTAAATTTGTAAATTATTTAACTGGAATGTTTGCAATTTCTATTATTGATATTAATAAAAATAGAGTTTATCTATTTAGGGATAGATTTGGTAAAAAACCACTCTTTTTTGCTAAAACGAGAGAGAGTTTTATATTCTCTTCTGAAATGAAAGCTATCACAATTCATTTGAAAAAACTTTATTTGAATAACGATGCCTTGTTAAGTTATCTATCTTTTTTAAGTGCAATTTCGCCACATAGCTTTTATAAAGAGATTAAAAAAATTCCACCAGCAAGTTATCTGATATTTGAAAACAGTCAATATAAAATAGAGAGTTACTATAATCCATTAGAGATTAAACCTACAATTTTTTCAAGAGATATTGCACTTAACAAAATTGAAGATAAATTAATTAATTCAATAGATAAGCGATTAATGAGTGAAGTTGAGGTTGGTGCTTTGCTTTCTGGTGGAGTTGATAGTTCATTAATCAGTTCAATTGTACAAAAACACTTTTATGGTGATAAGAAGTTAAAAACTTTTAGTATCGGCTATGATGGTTATAACTCTTATGATGAACGAGACTATGCAAGAGAAGTCTCAAAACATATTGGGAGTGAGCATTATGAGCTTAGTTTAGGTAAAAAAGATTTTTTAGAAAATATCGATAGAGTGCTTTATCATTTAGATGAGCCGATAAATGACCCAGCTTCCGTTCCGTTATACATTTTAACTAAAAATATAAGTAACTTAGGAGTAAAAGTGCTTTTAAGTGGTGAAGGGAGTGATGAGTTGTTTTTTGGATATAGACAATATTTTGAGTATTTAGATATAGAGAAAGCTAGTGATTTAAAATTTAGAAGTTGGCTAAAGAGTTACTTTAAAAAAAATTTCTCTACAAATAAAGAGTGGGAGTGGTATAAACGAATTTTTGAAGGGAGTATTTTATTTAGAAGTTTTGCAGAAAAATTTACAGATTTACAGAAAAATATGCTTTTAAAAATGAATGTAAAAGATAATAATTCACTAGAGTATATTCAGCAATATATTAATGAATTTGAAAAAAGCAATATAACCGATAAACCAACTTGGTATAGTTATATAGATTTAAAAGTCTTAGTAGGCGAAGTCTATTTAAGTAAAGTAGATAGAATCTCAATGGCAAATACAATCGAAGTTAGAACTCCATTTTTAGACCATAATTTTGTAAACACTGTTTTTAGTATTGATAGTGCTTTAAAAATTGGTGATAAAAGCAGAACTAAACCACTGCTTAAAGATGTTGCGTTAAAATATCTGCCTGAACGAATTGTAAATCGAAAGAAAAAAGGTTTTTCTTATCCATTTTTAGAGTGGTTAGTCTCATCAAATGAGTTATCAATTATAAAAGAAGTAAATAAAAAAAGAAAATTTTTTAGCGAAGATGGAGTTGATTTTTTATTAGCACAAGCTAAAAAAGGTAAATTTAAACATCATATTTGGGGAGTTTATCTATTTAGTAAGTGGATTAAAATGAATGATAGAATTATTAATTAAAAGGTAAAATCGTGCAAATAGAGAATTATGTTTTTGATAATTTAGATAAATTAAAATCTATCTTTAATCAAAAAGCTTATGATAAATTAAATGATTTAAAAAACAAAAATAGTTTTGATGGATTTGTAAATATCTTAGAGTTAATATTAACTGATGATACATTAGAGAAGATAAAAGATATAAAGAGTTTAATTGAACTTCAAAATTTAGATGAAAATTTATTTAAAGTCTTAAAATGGTTTGCAATTTTACCATTAATAGAAATAGAGTTTAATGACTTAGTTGATTACTTTGACATAAAAGGAAAAAGACTTTTTAAACAAAATTTACATAGTTTAATAGATAAAAATTTACTTATTACAAATGGAAATAGATATAAACTTTATGAAAATATCAAAAAAATTATATTGAATTTTTTTAAACCAAATTATGAAGAGTGTAAAAATTTAATTAGTTATTTTAACACTAAATTAAGTAAAAGTGAAAATATTAATCCTATAAACAGAACAGAGTATATAAAGTTTGCAATAAATATTTTAAGTATTTTTAAATTAGATAATGAAAAGTTAATAGAGTTATTAAATAATTTATCAATAATTTATAGAGAAATAAGAGAATATGAAAATGGTTTAACTCTTCAGGAGAAAACAGTTGAAGTTGCAGAAAAAATTTTAGATAAAGAAAATATTCATCTAATAAATTCTTATATGATAATTTCTAGTTTAAAAACATTATTAGGTAATTTAGATGAAGCTTTAAAGTATCAAAAAAAAACAAGATAATCAAAATTTAGCAACAGCTTATAATAATATTTCACTTATTTATAATGATTTAAAAGATTTGAGTAATGCTTTAAAATATCAAAAAAAAGCATTATCAATAAGAAAAAAAACTTTAAATATAAATCATTCTGATTTTATACAGTCTTATGGTAATTTATCTCTTATTTATAACAATTTAAAAGAGTTTAATAAAGCTTTAGAATTTACAAAAAAAATAATTAATATTCAAGAAAAAACTTTAGATAAGAATCCCCTTAGTTTATCAAATTCCTATTATGTAATTGCACATATTTATGTGAATTTAAATATTTTGGATAAAGCAATTCAATTTGCAAAAAAAGCTTTAAATATTTACAATAAAAATTTTTCTTCAAACCATATTGATGTAAAAAAAACAAAGGAATTAATAAATGAAATTATTAAAGCTCAAAAAAGCCCTTATGTTAGAAACATAACTATTAAAAATTTTAAACTCTTAAAGGATATAAAACTTAATTTTGATAAAAATATCAATATACTTATAGGTGAAAACTCTAGCGGTAAAACTTCTATACTTCAAGCTATCTCTTTAGGACTTTTACCACAAAAAAATAATGATGATAGAAAAATAGAGAGTTTTGAAGCATTTATCACAAAAAGAGAGAGTTTTGCTCAAATAGAGATAGATAGCTATAATTATACAAAAATAGTGAGGTTAAAGCATTTATATTAAGTTATGGAGTAAACTTTTTTACTCGTTTTGAAAAGACTAATTACGATGTAATAATAGATAAAATTTTAAAACCAACTCCACAAAATCACTACTCAACTCTATCTATTTTTCAATATATTACAGATTCATTATACGACCCTCTTATAATTTTAAATAAGTTAGAGCTTGAAAGTGCCAATACTGTTAAACATAAAGATAAAATAAGAGAAGAAATTAAAATATTTCAAAATGATTTTATAAATAATATAAATGATTTTATAGGCGAAAAGATAAAGTTAGAAAAAATTAGAAGTAGTTACTATTTTGTAGGATTGAGCGAAAAATATGAGTTAAAAGAGTTAAGCGAGGGTTATCGAAAATATATACTTTTAATAAGTGATATTTTGCTTAGGGTTTATATATATGGAGAGACTCCAACTAGCGTAAGAGGAATTATATTAATAGATGAATTTGATAACCATTTACACCCCGATTGGCAAAATGGAATAGTTGATAAGTTATCTGAAGTTTTTCCAAATATTCAATTTATATTAACAACTTATAACCCTATGTCAATTTTGGATAGAGAAGCTAATCAAATTATTAATTTAGAGGTAAAAGAGAGAAAAATAAATTTGGGTACGAAAAATATTGATATATCCACAATTCTACTTAAATATTTTAAAGTAGATTCTTTAGTTGGTAAGGGTATGCAAAAAGATTTGAAAAAATTTAGAGATTTAAAATTAAAAAATGAATTGAGTAATGACGAAAAAATAGAGTTTGAGAAATTAAAAGATAAATTTAGTGAGAGTGTAGCTACAAATTTTCTTTATAATAATGCCTATTTTGAATTTTTAAAATTTATCAAAAATAATCCTGAAATTGAATTTAAAATAGATGATTTAAATGATTTAGATGATGAGGAGTTAAATGAATTACTTAGCGATTTTGAGGAGTCTTTATGAGAGATATGAGAACTATTTATGAAGATGAATTATTTAATGAGGCATTGAAAAAATTTAAAAATACTAGCAGTTGTAAATGGAGTATTTTTAAAGATAGTTTTATAAAATTTGTTGAGAGTAAATGTCCTATTTGTGAAGATACTCTAAATAGATATGATGATATTGACCACTTTCGCCCAAAAGCTAAAGGTAAATATTCATTTTTAGAGTGCTGTTATAAAAATTATATGATTATGTGTAGTGATTGTAATAGAGCATATAAAAATTCTAAATTTCCTCTATATGACTCTTTTAAAGCAGAGAATATGAAAGAGTTAGAAAGCGAAAAACCACTATTAACAAATCCAACTTTTGATAATATATATGATTTATTTGAACTTGAATTTTTAACTACAATAAAATCTAAAAAGAGTATTTTGATTATAAAACCAAAAGATAATTTAAATGATTACGAATATCAAAAAGCACTTAAAACAATAGAGGTTTATGGAATTGGAGATTGTGATGAAAATAGTAAAATAGATGATTGTAGAATAGAGATTTTAGAACAACACTTTGAAAAATTTTTAAAACTTGCAAAAGTTGTAGATAAGTATTTTAAAGATAAAACAAATAAGCTTTATAAGAGAAGAGTAGGAAACATTTTAAAAGAGTTTCCAAAATTAAGGAGTTATGGTCTTTATCAATTTATCATAAAAAACCAATTTAAAATAAGCGTTTAACCCCTCTTTGCTATAAATAGACTTGAAATTCCAAAAGAGAAATCTTTTAAATATAGTGTTTCTAAATTTGCTTCTTTTAACTCATTTATCATCATATCTTTAGTTAAAAAAGCATCAATTGAATCAGGTAGATATTGATAGGCTTCTTTATTTCCTGAAATTAATCCACCGATAAAAGGTAACATCTTTTTTGTATAAAAATTTGTAAATTTTGAGATAAATTTTTTATCATCTTGTTTCATAAATTCAAGTATTACTAAAAATCCACCCTTTTTTAAGACTCTACTAAATTCAGCAAATCCCTCTTTTCGCTCGATTACATTTCTAATTCCATAAGTGATACTAATAATATCAACTGAATCTGTTTCAAAAGGTAATTTTATCGCTTCACCCTCTAAAAATTCGATATGTGAATATTTATTTTTTGCAACTTTTAACATTCCAACAGATGGGTCTACTCCAATTGTATGCTCAATTGAAATTGAGTTAGCCTTAGCTCTTTTTAACCAAAATTCTGTCATATCTCCAGTTCCACAAGCTACATCTACAACTCTCTCTATATTGGATTTATCATATAATTTAAATGTCTCATCACAAGCTTTTTTTCTCCAACTCTGGTCAATTCCAAAACTTAAAAGTCTATTTGCGATGTCATAAGTTGGGGCAATATCATTGAACATATTTACAATTTTTTTTTGCTTTTCCATATAGTTAAAACTCCGTAATTATTTATTGTAATATTAACAAAATTAGCATTAATATAATTATAATTTAAAATTAAAAAAACTTTTCTAATAACTCTCTATTTTCTAAATTTAGATTTTCATTTAAAATTTTTTCATTTTTAAATTTTCTAATAATTCGAGATAGAGTTTCAGGGGTAATATTTAAAATAGAGGCTATTTTATTATTTTTTAGAGTTTTAAATAACTCTTCATTCTCATAAATAAACTTTGCAACTCTTGAAGTTGAATCCATAGTTAAGTTACGATTTATCACATCTTGAAGATTTTTTATCTTTTTAGAGAGAGATTTTATAATTTTAAATGAAATTGATGGAGTTTGTAAAAACTCTTTTTCAAAAATTTTATAATCAATTGCTAAAATTTCGCCGTCACTCTCAAATTCAGCAGTAGCTGGATAATTCATATTCTCAAGATTTGCAAGTTCAGCCACTAAAGAGTTATCATAAAAATAATGAAGTACGATAAGAGAGCCTTTTTTATCTTGTTTGTAAATTTTTAAAATACCTTTTATTAAAACATATAAAAATTCTGCTTTATCACCTTCATAAAATAGGATATTTCCATTTTTAAATTTTTTTATAGTTGAAATCTCTTTTAATCTATTGATTTCACTCTCTTTTAAATCACTAAATAGAAAAAATTCTTTAAAATTCATATTTTAATTACTTTATTTTTTTGAGATATTGTACTATAACTCTTCATAACTACTTATAATTTCATCTACTTTTGATTTTAATCTATTAATCTCTATTTTATCATTTGCAACACTCTGTAAGTGAAAGTTTAATCTCTCTTCAAAATTAAATTTCAAATCTTCTGTGGCTTCTATTGTATCTAATATTTTTATATCTATATTTCTAGTTATTTTTATAAGTTTAGTATCAAAGATAGATTCAACATCATCTTTTGATATATTAATTGAAAGCTCTTTTGATAAATTTTTAAAGTGAATATCTAAAATTGAATTTTTTATAATTTCAAAACTATTTAAATACTCTAAAATTTTCTCTTTTGAATCGTACTCTTTTGCATCAATTACTATTTTATAAGTTTTTCTTAATTTGATTGCTTGAAATTCAACTTTTAATTTATCCCCTATTTCAGTTAAAATAAAACCTTTTTGAGTTTTAGAATCACTTATTGAAGTTCGCTCTGTTGAGCCTGAATAGTAGATATTTTTATCAATTTCTTGAAAATTGTGCCAATGTCCTAATGCTACATATTCAAACTTTTCAAATAAGTATTCTTTGTCTTTTGGAAAAAACCACTCTCCTGCCTCTTCCATCTGATAATTACTTCCAACCGAACAGTGCATTAATAGAATATTTTTTCTATTTTTATCTATATTTAACTCCAACATTTCTAAATCTTCATCTATTAAATTTCTATTTCTAATATGTGGAAAAGCGTGAAAAATAATTTCATTAAACTCAATTTTTTTATATCTATCAAAAACAACAAATATATTATTAAGTGGCTCAAATGCTTGTAAAATAGGAGAAATAATTTTAGTTTTAGGGGTTGAGTGATTTCCTGCGATAATTATAACTGGAATCAAAGCATTAGCAATACGCTTTAACTCTTTGATTGCAAAAGCAATTTCTCTATTTTTAGGACTCTGTTTATGAAATAAATCTCCTGTATGAATAGCAAAATTAGGTTTTATTTCTAAAATTTTATCAACAGTTTTAGAAAATGCTTCATAAAAGTCATTTTCTCTTATATTAATTCCATTTTCATCTGTAATTTCAAATGCCTTAAAACCTAAATGTGTATCAGAAAAGTGAGCTATTTTCATTTTTAATTAATTGATGGTAATTTTGTAATATTTACAGTTGAGTATAAATATGGTGTTAGGGCTTTAAATTCGGCAGAACAAGTATCAACTTCATTATATTCGTGATTTATATTTAAATTTTTTCTAGCATTATAAATATCATTTTCACTTAAAGTTAATCCATCTTTTTTATTAATTAATATAGCAATCATTGAATCACTAAATCCATAAGTTTTAACTCTTCTTAATAACTCTTCATTTTGAAGTATCTCTAAATCTATACTACTCTCACAATCTACTATCTCTTTAATATGATTTAAAAACCATCTATCGATTTTACTAAGCTCAAATACATCATCTATACTTAAATTATTTCTAAAACCATCTGCCACAAATAAAATTCTATTCTCATTAGGTCGTCTAATCTCTTTTTTGATTAACTCTAAATCTTGTGAAACAGTATCAAATCCACTTAAACCAGTTTCAAGAGAACACAATGCTTTTTGCATAGATTCTTTAAAAGTCCTACCAATTGCCATAACTTCACCGACACTTTTCATTGAAGTTGTTAGAGTTGAATCTGCCATTGGGAATTTTTCAAATGTAAACCTAGGTATTTTTGTAACAATATAATCAATTACAGGCTCAAAACTTGCAGGAGTTCCAGTAATATCATTTTTAATCTCATCTAAAGTAAATCCAACAGCTAATAAAGTTGCTATTTTTGCAATAGGATAACCAGTCGCTTTTGAAGCTAATGCTGAACTTCTTGAAACTCTAGGATTCATCTCAATTACAATCATTCTTCCAGTATCAGGATTCACTGAAAATTGAACATTACTTCCGCCAGTATCAACTCCAATCTCTCTTAAAATTTTAAAAGAAGCATTACGCATAACTTGATACTCTTTATCTGTTAGTGTAAGTGCCGGAGCAATTGTAATTGAATCACCCGTATGAACTCCCATAGGGTCGAGATTTTCAATAGAACAAACAATAATACAGTTATCGGCTCTATCTCTGATAACTTCCATCTCATACTCTTTCCAACCAAGCAAAGACTCTTCAATTAAAATTTCATTAATAGGACTAGCATCTATTCCATTTTTTGCTAAATCTGAAAACTCATCTATATTGTAAGCAATCCCACTTCCACCACCTGCAAGTGTAAAACTAGCTCTAATTATAAGAGGAAAGCCGATATTTTTTGCAGCATCCATAGCCTCTTCAATATTATAAGCATATTGACTTTTTGGTAAATCCATTCCAATTTTTAACATAGCTTCTTTAAAAATTTGTCTATCTTCACCTTTTTTGATTGCTTCAGGATTTGCACCTAAAAATTTAATATTTTCAAGCATCCCTTTTTCGTGCATTTTCATTGCAACATTTAGTGCAGTTTGTCCACCCATTGTAGGAAGTATCGCATCAACTCCCTCTTTTTCAATAATTTTAGCTATCACATCTTCATTAATTGGTTCAATATAAGTTCTATCAGCAAACTCTGGGTCAGTCATAATAGTAGCTGGGTTTGAATTTATCAAAACAACTCTATAACCAAGCTCTTTTAATGTTTTAGTAGCTTGAGTTCCTGAATAATCAAATTCACAAGCTTGACCAATAACAATTGGACCAGAACCTATTAAAAGAATAGTTTTTATATCATCTCTTTTTGGCATTTCTAACCTTTTATCAATTTTTTTATTTCATGTTTTATCTTTTTGAATTTTAACAAAAAATCTCTTAATAGGTAATTTATGATTTTATATAAAAATTTTTAATCTAATAGTTTTTTGACCTCTTTAAGCTCTTTTTGTAAATCTTTCAAAATCAAATTAAACACTGATACATCTTTATCATTAAATGCACAGCTATCTATATTTATAAATGCAAATGCACTTATAATACACTCTAATTTATCATCTACGCTTTCAAGCTTGTTACTAGCATTTGTTATATTTTCTTGGTTCATTTTGTGCCTTTAAACAAATTATAGTTATATATGCTTTGTTTATCAACTTCCTATGGCAAGTTGGTGAAAATTTAAAAAGAATTAGAAAAGAGAAAAAATTAAGTCAATTACAACTTGTTTTAATGATAGGTAATAAATCTGTTGGACTTATTTCAACTGCTGAAATTTGTATAAATGATAAACATTTTAATTTAGAACATCTTCATAAAATTTCACAAGCTTTAGAGGTTGATATTTGTGAGTTTTTTAAAAATATTAGTTAATTTTTCTATTTTTATCTATCATAGTAACTGCCCCACTATCGCTACTAATAACAATTTTCTCACAGTTATTTATAGTTTGAGTGACTAAACTCTCTAAATTTTGATTTGCATTTTTAAGTGTTACGGTTTGCATATTTTTCCTTTTATTTAATTTTAACAAATTTTAATCAAAACCACTCTTTATTATTGATTTAGTTTTTTAAATAAAAAAATCTCTTAATTAGCAAATTTATAACTTTTTAATGCTATGATGAATTAAATTTTATTTTATTTTTGTCGATACGGATATAGTAGGGGTAAGTTATGTATGTACAAAGTGTAAAACAGACAAAACTTAATAATGTTAATAATACTAAACAAGTAGCACTCTCTTTTAAAGACCCAAGAGAAAAAGGAAGAGTTTTAACTATTGATGTTGAAAAATCTACTTTTCAACAATTATTAAAAAACTTTTCTAAAAATAATTTTCTATTAAGTGGAGATGGAAGTGTAAAACTTGAGGGTGAAGCTGCTAAATTTATCTCTAACTGGTGGGAGAGTATTGCTTATAAAGCTAAAAAACAGAAAGATGATAAATTAAGTATTAGAGGTTTTCGTGATATTGAAAGTCCTTATATCAAACAAAACTATATAAAATTTGGATTAGTAAATAAACAATATAATAATATTTTAAAAATGTTCCGAGAAGATGGCAAAAGCTTAAAAACAGATTGGATTGGAAAAGGTTCAACTTTAAGTTCAATTGAAAATTCAGACTCTCTTAAAGAGTTTAAAAGTAATAAAAAAGAGATAGATGAGAAAATAGAGAGAATACCAACAGTTGGATTTTTATATTTTAGGCAAAAGTTTTAATATTTAATATCTTCACGAACACATCTTACAAATCCACTACTTGATTTTTTAGCCCATAAATCTTCACCATATAGAAATGATATAACTCTGGCATAAGAGTCTTTTAATTTATCAGGAGTTATAGACCAATAGTATCCATCTTTTGAAATTTTTTGAAATTCGCTAAATATCGCAGGGTTAAATTTAGAGTAATCTACAAGAGTTCTCAACTCATTTAAAGTTGGTAATCTCCAATCACACTTAAGATAATGAACCGAATTTTCACAATACTCTTTAGCTTCATACCAACTCATCTTAATTTTAATATCGAAATTATCTTGCCATTCTAAAGATGTAAAATTATCTGTTACAATTGGATAATATCCATCTTTTCGCTCAAAAGAGTTTAAATTAGTAATTTTTCCTCCACGCACACATCTAATATATTGTTTTTTTGATTTATGTTCTAAATTATCACTTCCATCTTTAAAATTAATATAGTAGTAATATTTTTCATCATCTTCTGAAACATCAGTTGAGGAACTCCAATATTTATTACTCTCTAAATGTTTAAAAATTGGATTGATAGATGGATTATATATGTTAGTATCTGTTATAGTTAAAAGCTCTTTTAAACTTGGAAGCCTCCAATCGCTGTAACCTGAATACTCTAAATCTTTACAATAAAAATCAGCTTTATGCCATCTATCTCTATTAAAAGCTACTTCTATATCATCTTGCCACATTAAATCTCTTTTAATATCAATAACAATTTCAAGTTTTTCATCTCTTATAAACTCTGCAAAAATAAAATTAAAACTTAAAAATAAAAAGAGTATATACTTCATTTTAACTCCTAAACACAAAATATTATATAAAAAATAAAAGTTGAATATTAATTGATATGGGCAAAGAACCCAAAGGAGAAACTAAGAGAAAAACTCTTAGTGGTGATTATTATGAGAATTGTTATTATTGGCATTTTCACCAATTTTAAACTCATAAGCTTTATCTGATAATGGAACCCAAGGTCTTTTTATCCATCTAGGTCTTCTCTCAGTATCATTTTCGTCTAATGGTCTTGTTAAGTCATCTCTCCAAGCTTGGTAAGTTTTAAAGTTATTTTCATAATTTACAAAAACATCACCAATTTTATCACCTTCGCTAATATGCTCTAGTAATACTTTTTGATGCCAACAATGCATTCCACTAATTGGGTCAGGATGAGCTGGTGCTACAGCATTTTGCCAACTTCCACTTAAACCGTCCCACCAAATATTATCTAAATCTTTGTTATATTCAGTAAATTGCCACGGTTTGTGCATTGGTTTAATGCCCTCAATATTTTTAAGCTTACCAATTTTTCCATCCATACTCATCTCTGCTAAAGGAGCTCCAAATCCCATAACTCCAAGCTCTTTATCAAAGCCTTCAACTTTTACAGAATTTTTAAGTTTCCATCTTCCTGCGTGATGTGAACAAGCTAAGTTTCCAGGTAAAATACCCTCTGTTGGAATAGCCATAGCGATAAAATAACCACTCTCTAATCCGCTTACAGTATCAACTATTCTAAGCTTAACTGGATCACCTTTTTTAAATCCTAATCTCTTAGCATCAGCAGGTGCAATCCACACAGGATTGTGATTTTGTGAAATTTCCATTAAGTGTTTAGAGTTTACACTTCTTGTATGAATATTATATACAAGTCTAAATACTGTATTTAAAGCAAACGCATTTGGTTCAGTCATATATTTATGATGAACGTGGCTAACAATATGAACTAATTTCTCTTTCTCTTCGTCATTTCTTGGATAGAATGGAATTGCATATTCAGGCCATTTCCACTTAACTGCCCAATCTGTATAGAAATCAAGTTTTTTATTAGGTGTTGCAAAACCTTCAAATTTCTTGCCATCAACTTCAACACCAAAAGAGTGTTTTTTACCGTGACTTTCAACATAAAGAACATCATTTTCATCTTTTTTAACATCTTTAGCAGGATATTTATGTCCGTGAGAAATAAATACATCTTCTTTTTTATCGTATTTAACTTCTCTCTCTTGAGCGTCATAAATATTTGCTTCCTCTTCCCAAGTTCCTCTATCTCTCATAAATTCATAAACTGGAAATCCACTTGCAGGATAAAGTGCTTTTGCAGTTTTATTAAGATTAGGCAGTACAGCAAATGCAGCATCAAAATACTCCATAACTGTAACAGGAAATCCAGGATTTCTTTTTGATTCCCAATATTGTCTAATTTTAAGTGAGTTATCAGGATCGATATAGAATGCTAAGTTAATCCACCACTCAACCTCTTCCCAAATTTCACCAAGACCAGCTTTCATATGAGCCTCAAGTGTTCCTCTACTTGGATTTTTTGGTCTCCAACCCATTTTTTCAAGTGCAACTCTTAAAACAGGTTGTCTAAATGATGTCCATCTACTAGGTTTTGTAGCTTCAGAGTGTTGATCGTGTCTCTCTCCAGCTAAACCAACAGGTAAAATATAATCACAATACCAGTTAGTTTCTGACCAAATAGGACTTAAATTCATTGTAAGTTCCATTTTCTTTTCATCTTTGATTGTATCAATCCATCTAAATCCATCAGGATTAATCCAGACAGGATTATACATTCTAGGAATCCAAACTGCTAACTTATCAGGAACTTTAAGCCCTTTCTTTCTCCACTTCTCTTGCCATTTGGTATCACTAAGTAAATGTGGTAATAAGAAACTCATTTCAAATGTTGATAATGGCCACTCTGGTGGGAAAGTTAATTCATTCCATACATCAACTTTTGGAGGTTTGTTAGCCATAGTAGATTTTCCACCTTTATGACCAACAGAAATTACATGCCAGTGGTGAAGTCCTGTTCCACCTTTTGTCATATGAGAACCAGTTAATGCAAGTAGTAAATGTCCTGTTCCACCAGTATTCATCCAACCACCTCTATTTCCAGCAGCACTAGCTCTCCAGAAATATGTTGCGATTTGGTTTCCAGCATCTACAACCATTTGATAAAGTGATTCAATTCTATCAACTGGAATTTTTGTCTCTTCTGAAGCATATTCAAATGTGAAATCTTGATATAAATCTTTTAGTGTATCAACAAAATCTTCAAAAGTTTTACCCTTTGGCATTTTAGTGATATATTTCATATTAAGTAAAAATTCAAGATATTTAGTATCTTTTAAGAATATCTCCCAGTTTACCCATTTTCTAACAAATTCTCTATCGATTTTATCTTCTTGAAGTAATCTATTACATAGTGCTAAAAATAGTGAACCCTCTGTTCCAGGCCAAGGTGCAATCCATAAATCAGCCATACCCGCAGAATTTGACATTCTAGGGTCAACTACAACCATCTTTGCACCCTTTTTTCTACCATCAGCAATATAACCAGCCGATTGTTGAAAATAATGCCCAGCGTCAGCTGCGTGTGAAGAGATTAAAAGGATTAATTTTGCATTAGCCCAATCTGGTGATGTTCTATCATCATTAGTCCACCAAATAGTACCAGTTCTACCACCAGAACTACAAATATTTGTATGAGAATCATAAGCATCAACTCCAAGTGAGTGCCAAACTCTAGCTGCAAATTTATTCTCATTTGGTCTTCCAACGTGATACATTACCATTTTTTTAGATAACTCATCACCTTTTTTGAGAGTATCTCTCATTTTAGTACCAATTGTTTGAAGTGCTTCATCCCAAGTAGTTCTAACCCATTTTCCTTCACCTCTTTTACTTCCAGGTGCTCTTTTTATTGGAAATGGAATTCTATCTGGATCATACATTTGTGATTGTGTTGCGTAACCTTTAGCACAGTTTCTACCTCTACTTCCAGCGTGGAGTGGGTTTCCCATATATTTTTTAACGCTTAGAGTCTCTTTATCAACCCACGCAGTTAAACCACAACTAGCTTCACAGTTACTACAAGCAGTTGGAATAATCATATAGTTATTTACTTTAATTCCATCAGGGTTATCTTCACTTGCAACCCCTTTTCTGCTAACTCCACCTCTTTTCCAGTCATCACCATCAAGTTCATTAAAATCATCCCACTGCTCAAGTGGTGGATAGAAATTTAAATTTGTTGGAGCTTGACCGAAATTACCATTTGCTACTGCATCGGTTTCAACTATTGTTGAGAAAATACCCTTTGCAAGCGTCGCACCAGCAACTG
Source organism: Campylobacteraceae bacterium (assembly GCA_016744535.1). Classification (GTDB taxonomy): domain Bacteria; phylum Campylobacterota; class Campylobacteria; order Campylobacterales; family BB28; genus BB28. The sequence continues at coordinate 2,722 of JADGEE010000051.1, read as the reverse complement.
TTACTGCTGTGCCTTTTAAGAAATTTCTTCTACTTTCTATAAACATACCTTTAACTCCTTAACTCATAGGTAATAATTGTGGAATAATTAACCAAACGTGTTTAGTTATCCAAAGACCAATTAAAGAGAGAACTGATGCTAAAAGCAAAAGTGAAGTTACTCTATTTTTATAACTTAGGAAAACTAAAACAAAAGGTACAATAAATGCTAGTGATTGACCAACCCAAAACATTGACGCATACTCACCACCAACTTTAACAGCTTCAAGTGTAACTGCAACATCTTCAGCTTTCATATGACCAAAGAAATACTCTCCCATATACATCATAAATGAGAAGAATGCACTAATAGCTAAAATACCAGCTAACTCTTTTTGAACTTTTTCGTCACTCTTAGCTAAGATTGCAATAATTAATAGAGTTGCACTTCCAGCTAATGTTGCTGCTAACATCATTTGCATAAGTTCAGTTGGTGCTTGCCAAAGCTCTCTTGCATTAGATTCACCCATAATAACTGCTGTATATAGAGTTGATGGAATTGCTAGAATAACTGCTATCCACATCGACATATTAAATAAAGTATCACTCTTTTTAATAAGTAACGCATACATCATTACAAATAGAATACCTACAAATCCAGTAACTGCCCAAGCTCCAACTGTAATTGCTGAAGTGAAATTAGGGTGTACAAAAATATGCCAAAACCTAAACATTTGATGTAAATCAATTACAGTAAATAGTAGTGTGATATGAATAAAAATCAGTGCTAAAATAGGCATTGAAATTTTAAAACTTCTAGTATTTTGAGGGTGTCTTGTAATCATAAAAGCACCAATAAATACAACTCCAGTGGCAATTGATTTTGCCCACATATTCATCGTGATTATCCAACCCCAGACAATACCAGGGAGAGCAACATCTAGTGTTACATGTGCATTTGTTGCAGTAATAGCATCAACCATTAGTGGCCTCCGATATGTTTTAAGTGAGTAATTTTATTAAATAAATCATATCCCTCTTCTCTTCTCGAAGCTAGTGGATTTAAGTGAATTTGTCCCGCAGCTACATAAAAGTGTTTTGGATGAGTGTTTTTTTCAGGTTTTCTGATATCGACTCTTCCTTGATTTACCATTATATAATCACTAATAGCACTTTTTGGGTCATCTAAGTCACCAAAAATATTTGCCTCAACTGGACACGCTACAACACACGCAGGCATTAAACCAGTTTCAATTCTGTGAGCACAATAAGTACACTTATCTGCTGTATTTGTTTCAGGGTCAATATAGATTGCTCCATAAGGACACGCCATAACACAACCAGCACAACCTATACATCTCTCTTTGTCAACATTGACAATTCCATTATCTAGATAATGAAGCGCACTAACTGGACAGATTCTCTCACAAGGAGCACTCTCACAGTGATTACATCTAAGTGGAGTAAAAGTTCTCTTTGTTTCTGGAAAAATTCCAACATCAACATACTTAACTCTTAATCTCCAACTCGAAATTGGCACTTCATTTTCAACCTTACAGGCTATTTCACAACCTTTACAGCCCATACAGAGGCTTAAATCAACTAAAAAGCCTAGTCTCATAAAACTTTCCTCCTAGAATATCTTGCTTACTCGCTAACGCAATAATATATTAAGCTTATTTAATAAGAGATAAAAAGCATTAACATAACGCTTTATAATCTCACTAAAATTACATAATTTCACACTTTTTAAAATTAATCTAACTGTAAATTGGCTCTATGGTATCTACTCACAACTTCGGGGTCTGGGTTTAAAGCTATATTTGCATCTTTCTTACCCTCATAATTAATCATTGATAAGACATAACGAATTGAATCTAATCTTGCTTTTTTCTTATCATCACCTTTAATAATAATCCAAGGTGAATAAGTAGTATGACTTTTTGCAAACATTTGCTCTTTATAATGAGTATATTTATCCCACATTCCTTGAGCTTTTTTATCAACTGGAGAGAGTTTCCACTGTTTTAAAGGATTTACTTTTCTTCCTTCAAATCTTCTGTGTTGTTCATCTTTTGAGATAGAGAACCAATATTTTATTAAAATTATTCCATCTTCAATTAACATATGCTCAAACTCAGGTACTTCTTTCATAAATCTATTATATTGTCCCTCATCACAAAAGCCCATAACAGGCTCAACTACCGCACGATTATACCAACTTCTATCAAAAAATACTATTTCGCCTGGATTTGGTAACTCTTTTACATATCTTTGAAAATAAAATTGTCCTTTTTCTATATCACTAGGTTTTGGAAGTGCTACAACTCTGTAGTGTCTAGGATTTAAGTGTTCAGTAAATCTTTTAATCGCCCCACCTTTACCAGCAGTATCTCTTCCTTCATATATAATAGCAACTCTCTTATTATTATCAATGACCCAGTTTTGAAGTTTTATTAATTCTACTTGAAGTTTTTCAAGTTCATCTTCATAAGCTACTAATTTTGCAATTTTATCAGCTTTCACTTTTTTAGCTTCCAAAATATTTTTAAGTCCAGTTTTTGAGTGAAGTGAACTCATTCTATCTTCAATTTCATCTAATCCGTCGTGTAAATCTTTGTGAATATCATCCTCTATTTTACCTTCTCCTTTATGCTCTTTTAACTTATCTTTTAACTCTTTTACAAGTTTTTTAGTTTTTTTCATATAAACTCCATATTTTAGTATTTAATATATTTTAACAA
>JADGEE010000050.1 GCA_016744535.1 Campylobacteraceae bacterium | reverse complement strand
AACATAACTACTTCCTAGTTTTCCTTTTGTTTGACCTTGAAATTGAGGTTCTGGCACTTTAACGCTCACAATTGCAACTAATCCCTCTTTTGTATCTTCACCACTAACTTTAATATTTTTCTCTTTTGCACTTGCATTATTATTTACATAATTTGTAATTGCTCTTGTTAATCCTGCTCTAAATCCACTTTCGTGTGTTCCACCGTCAATTGTTTTAATTGAATTTACGAAACTGTAAACTTTTTCGCTATAAGAGTTATTGTACATAACTGCCACATCAACTTCTATATCATCAATTTTATCGTTAAAAGCAAATACTTTAGTTAATGCCTCTTTTTTATTTAAATCTGTTACAAATTGGCTAATTCCGCCCTCAAATTTATAAGTCTCTTTAAATGATACTTTCTCATCAATCAAAGTTATTCCAACAATTGAGTTTAAATATGCAATTTCTCTAAATCTATCTTGCAATCTCTCTTTTTCGAAAATAGTTGTCTCAAATATTGTATTATCAGGTAGAAATTCAATTGTAGTTCCACTCTTTCTACATTCGCCAACAATTTTTAATTCAGTTGATGGTATTCCCTTTTCAAACTCTTGGTAATGAATATTTCCATTTTGTTAAATTGGCGACCACTAACTTTAAAAGAAAAAAATTTAAACCACTAAAAAGAGTCAAGTTGATATAATTTTTAATATTATTTGATTAGCCCATTGTAAAGGATTTATTGATGACTGAAAAAGAGTTTTTAGATAATTTAGATAAAGAATATGAAGATAGTAAAAAAAGAGTTGAAAAAAGATTAAATTCAAATACAGAAATATCAAATTGCTGTAATGTTAATTTAGATGATATTATTTTTAAAATTAATAATATTTCTAATGAAGAGATAGATAGAAGATTTAAAATAATTGATAATGCTATTGCTGAAAGTCTCTATTGAGAAAATTATTAAAATTATCTCAAATTGATAAAGATAAAATTGAAAGAGATTTAGAAAAGTGGAGTGATGTTTTTAAATCCACATTTAAGAGTTTTGCTCTTTATTGTTTTAAAAATCATAAAACTAATAATTGTTTAAAATGCGAAAATAATATCGTTAATTTACAAAATATTGATAAAGATTTATATAATATAGTTGTGAGTAAAGTATTAGATGATATAGTTTTGCTTTCTTGCAGATATAACTGTAATGGAATAAATGAACATAAAGTTATAGGTAGTTTTATTTATCACTTTATAAATGAGAGACCATTAATTGGTTTTAGCAAAAGATGTAATATAGCTTTATGCTTTAAACTATTGGCTCTCAATGATGTCTTTCAATACAATTCAAAAGATATAAGTGAGTTATTTTATTTTTTAAACAATAGAGTAACTACACAAGAGAATTTATATTTTATATTAAAAAATTTGTAACTATGTAATCTACTGTAGATAATGCACAAAAAGAGAGAAATAAAAAGACTTATTAAGGTTTAACCCAAAAGCCTTGACCTACTTGGATAGTTTTAGGATTTTTAATCCACTTATTCTCTTCAAAAATCCAAATACTATTAAAAGTAAAACTCTCTGTTATATTTGATAACTTCTTACCAGTTCCTAGTAAATTCCAACCATCTTTTAAGTTTGTTAAATCAGTTGCATAATTCTCACCCTCAAAAGTGATAGAATTTTCGCTATTCATCTTTATCCAAAAACCAATTTGTGGTTTTAATTCAAATAGACTCTTCTCATCTTTTTGATAAATATTCCATTTATTACCCTCAAAAGTCCAAATCATATTAAAATCGCCCAAGATATTTATATCTTCTGTTCCTTGTGATGGGAAAAAACCTTCTGAAGTATATGCTAAAGTTTTATCAACTAAAAGAGATACTAAATTCCAACCTTTTACTAAATTCAAAGTTTTAATATCAACCTCTCCAATATTAATAATTGCATAACTTTCAACTCCATTATTATCGCTTAGAGTTACTCTGTCTTCTGTCGAAAATTGTGGGGCTGTATAAATTACACTATTTCCATTAAAACTATTTAAACTACCTTTCTCTACACTCCAACTATAATTTCCAGTTCCATTAACTACTTTTAACTTTATAGTTTCACCTACATTTAAAGATGGATTTGATGGAATTATTTTTAAACCACCTTCTACAAATACATTAAGAAGAGTCTCTTGATTTGAACTATCTTTAATTCTAATCTGTTGATTTGACAATCTATTTTCAGGTTTGTATAGAACTTTATTGTTTCCAATAAGTTTAACTTCTCCATCTGTTGTTGTTACTGTATAAGGCTCAACTCCTCCATATATTTGAATATTTAAATTACCATTAAAGTTATCAAAATAGGCACTATCTGGAGAAGTTTTTAATTTATCAACTGCTGTAATGTTTTTTGTAACTTTTTGACCTGTTTTATCTGAAAACCCTATTTCAATATTTGAAGCACTAATTGAAGCTTTTATAACTATTTTAGTATCATTGATGTCGATAACATCTGCATCACCATTAAGAATAGTAACATTAAATGGAGCTATTCCTCCAACTATATTAAAAGTTGTCTCTTCATCTCTAACAATATATCCACTATCAAGAGTTATTTCTAACTCACTTACATATTTTGCATTAACTGTTTTAGTTTGTGGAGGATTTGAACTATCTTTAATCGTAATAATATCATCTTGTTTTGGAGTTGTATTTTGAGTATAAACGGCGATACTCTTATTACTATTTTTATATTCAAATAAGCCATAAAGTGAACTCCAACTATAAGGGGCAATTCCTCCATTAATTTCTAATGTTATTTCACTCTCACTCAAAAGATTATTAAAAAATAAAGTCTCTTTTGAAGTTGTTAAAGAAGTTGAATTAGTTAAAGGAATTGTCTCATTTGCTTCCTCCTCCTCTTCTTGTTCAGGTGTTTTAATAGTTACAGTTGCAAGATTTGAATTTTCTATCCCATCATTTACAATATAAGAGAAACTATCATTTTCATTAATTTCACTATTTGGAATATAAATTAAAGTATTATCAATAATTTCGGAAACTTCTCCGTAAACTGGATTTAAAAATATAGAATAAATCAATATTTGATTATCATCGTTATCACTCCCTTTAAGCTCTATTGATAATTGAGTATTGTTTGTATTCTCTATCTCTATGTTTTCAGCTTCTGGCTTACTGTTTTGTTTACATAATCCATCACTTAAATACTCTTTATCTTCACAAGTAGGATTTTCACAAAAACCACTCTCATCTTCATTATATTTTAAAGTTTGATTACCTATACAGTTATTAGGACAATTATAATTATCACTCTTACAAGTCTTAGTGATACATATCTTTTCATCACTTACTTTTTCATCTTCTTCACAAGTTGGGTCTTTACAATATCCACTTCCATCAGAATTATATGCAATAGTTTGATTACCTATACAATTATCAGGACAATTATAGTTATCATCTTTACAAGTTTTAGCAATACATTTAAAATCTACTAACTTTTGAATATCACTACAAACTGGATTTTCACAATAACCACTTTTATCATCTCTATAATTCAAAGTCTGCTCACCCTCACAAGTTGGACAATTTAATTCATCATCTTTACAAGTTTTAGATATACATTTTTTAGAAATATTATCTAATTTTGTATCATTTATACAAGTAGGGTCTTGACAAGTTCCACTCTCATCAGCATTATAAGTTAAAGTTTGCTCACCAATACAACTTGGGCAACCGTAATTATTACTCTCACAAGTTTTATCAATACAAGTTCCATTTACTAACTTTTTACCAACTTCACAAGATGGGTCTTGACAAGTTCCACTCTCATCAACATTATAAGTTAAAGTTTGCTCACCTACGCACGAAGGACAATTATAGTTATCTGTTTTACAAGTTTTAGTTATACAACTACCATTTATAAGTTTTTGATTATCTGTACAAGAGGGGTCTTGACAAGTTCCACTCTCATCAGCATTATAAGTTAAAGTTTGCTCACCAATACAAGTTGGACAGCCATAATTATCACTCTCACAAGTTTTAGCTATACAAAATTTAGTTTCACTATTTAATTTTTCACTTTCACCACAAACAGGCTCTTCACAAAAACCACTCTCATCAATTTTATAAGCTAATGTTTCATCTCCGATACAAGAGGAACAATCGTAACTATCACTTTCACAAGTTTTTTCTATACAAGTTTCATCTTCCCACTTTGTAAAAATATCATTTTCACAACTCTCTTGCTTTGTGATACAGACTCCATTCTCATAAATTTTATTATTTAATTCACATTCCTCTTGAGCCGTTAGCCAATTCCAACCACCTCGCTCAAAAAACTCTTTTGTAGTTTCTGTTGAAGTTTTTGATAAATAACTATAATAAGTAACATTTCTAGCAATACTATTTATTTTTGATAAGTTTTGTAGAGATGTTGGGATTTTAGAAAATAAATTATTTTGGAAATAAAGGTAAGTTAAATTAGATAAGTTTCCAATTTCAGTAGGTAGGCTTGTTAATTTATTTCCAGTTAAATTAAGGTAAGTTAAATTAGATAAGTTTCCAATTTCAGTAGGTAGGCTTGTTAATCCTTTATCGGTAAAATCTAACATTGTAATATTTGCTAAATCATCTAACGATAAAGATGAAATACGCTGAGTAGTACCATAAGCATTCATTACAGGGTAGATTGTATAGCTTTTATTAGTAGTGCTTACTGATTCTGCACCTTGAACAAAAGTCAATAGAGATTCTTTTTGTGCCTGTGTTAAATCCTCGACACCAACTGCAAACAACTTAATTGTAAATAGTAGTAAAACTACAACTACTTTGATTTTTTTCATTTTTTCTCCCTTTTTAAAACTTCTCACTAATATTACAACTTTTAATATTACCCCCTTAAATATTTCTTAAGAAAAGGTGGAAATAAAGAATATTTACATTATATTTAAGCACTTATTAGTGATTGCTTAATCTTAAGCTAATTAATTAAGCTTTCAATAAAAAGTAAAAATGGAATATTTAGATATTGAAGCTGAAAAAATTTTAGATAGAGTTTCAAAAAATGTAGCAAAAATAAGAAAAGAAAAAGGATTTTCTCAATTAAAAGTAGCTGTTGAAATTGGTTTTAAATCAACTTCATATATTGCTCGTGCTGAACTTCGTACAAATAATCAACACTTTAATATCTCAAACTTAGTTAAAATTGCTAAAATTTTAGAAGTCGATATTTGTGAGTTTTTTAAGTAAAAATTTCAATTACTTTAAACTCTCTTTTAACCTCTCTTGCTCTTTAATTATATTTTTATTTTTTTCTACATATTCAGCTAATAAAATATTTATTAAAGTTGAAAATTTATTTATTCCCTTTTTTTTAGCAATTAAAAGAGCCTCTTTTTTAAAATGTTCGTCTACGGTTATTGTTGTATTTTTTCTCATTTTAAATATTCCTTCAATTTTAATAATTATTCTGATTGTATAGAAAAAATATTAAAAAATAAATATTAGAATGTGTAGAATAAGTGTAAACTACATAGTTTAAGTAAATATAAAGGTATGTAGTTTTATAATTTCTTTTTAAATAAAGGAGATAAAAAGTGCAAGAGTTAATTAAAATTGAAATTAAAAAATTTCAAGATGAAAAAATTAATAGTGTAAATGCAAGAGAACTATGGAAAAGTTTAGGTGTTAATAAAAAATTTACAGATTGGATAATATATCAAATTAAAAGAGGTATGTTTGATAAAAACATCGATTTTATCACGAGTTCACAAAAATGTGAAATTGCAAATGGTGGTTATAAAATGGTTAATGAATACTATCTAACTCTTGATACAGCAAAAGAAATTGCAATGATGAGTGGAACAACTAAAGGTAAAGAAGTTAGAAATTATTTTATTCAAGTTGAAAAAGAATTTTTCAAAATGCGAGAAACACTAAACACCCAATCAAATATAAATAAAGTTTATGTCACATTAAGTGACTCTAAAGTTAGAGAAGCCTTTTTTATTGCGTTTGATGGAAAATGCTACTATTCAAATGAGCCATTAAATAGAACTCATTTTCACATTGACCATATTTTGCCAAAGTCAAAAGGTGGTGAAGATATTTTAAGCAATTTAGTTTTATGCAAACCAAATATTAATCAAATAAAATCAGATAGTTATAATGAGCATTTTGTAAATCATCACCAAAATATCGTAAACAAAAATTACGCTCCAAGAGTTGAAGCGATTTTAAATTTACTCGAAGATAATAAAATTTTAGATTTAAAATATCTCTTTAATAGTGGAGTTATGAATAAATTAGAAGATTTATACGGAAGAGAAACAATAAAAGAGCTTTACGCAAATTTAATCCCAAATTTAAATTATAAAAAGTCTCAAAAAATCGAAAATAAAACGACAGAGTATTTTATTAAAAATTGCATTATTTCAACTAAAGGTTCACGATTAAGTACGATAAATTTATATGAAAATTATTTAAATTTTTGCGAAGATAATCAAATTTCAGAATATAGCAAAATTAGATTTTTTCAACTATTTAGAGACTTAAAAAATATGCCTAAAACATCAAATTTAAGAGTCGGTTATTTTAATGGAAAGAGACAAAGATATTTTAAAAATTTGGAAGTGGTTTTTTGAAAAAAGAGTGTAAAGTCGGTTTTAACCGACGAATTTGTCGGCTGAAGCCGACTTTACTTGAACATCCAGAACCCTAACATTTTTAGCATTCTCTTCAATATAATTTCTTCTTGGCTCAACTTCATCACCCATAAATAGATTAAATGTATCATCTGCACGCTCAGCATCTTCAACACTAACTTTTAAAAGTCTTCTATGAAGTGGATTCATTGTTGTATCCCAAAGTTGTTCAGGATTCATTTCACCTAAACCTTTATATCTTTGGATATATGCCCCTTTTTTCGCTGATTTTTCAATTTTTTCAAGCAATTAAAGTAAATTTTTATCTTTTAACTCTTTAGCTGTTGAGCTTACAATATCACTATAAACTCTTTTAGTCTCTACAAATAGATTACTATTTAAAAGCTCTTCATTTATCGAAATTTCCTCTAAGCCATTTTCTGTTTGGATATAGAGATGAATCTCATCAGTGATGTCAGAGTTTAGAATATTATAGTTTTTGCTTTTTAGGTATGTTTTTATGTGATTAAAGAGTGTTTGTGTGTCATTATCTAAGATATTTTGATTTTCTATTAAAAATTGAACTACATCTATAAGTGAATATCTCTTCTCTAACTCTTTTAAAAGCAGTTTATAATTTGCAATTTTCTTTAAAAATCCAATCATTTCATCTTTTTTTAATGTTGGAAACTCTTCAATAAAGTTATCAATTCCATTTTTGATTAAAAACTCATTTAAAATTTGGTCATCTTTGAGATAAATCTCATTTTTACCTTTTTTATATCTGTAAAGTGGAGGTTGTGCGATATATAAATTCCCATTCATCACAAGTGAATTTAAAAATCTAAAGAAAAATGTTAAAAGTAGAGTTTGAATATGACTTCCATCGACATCAGCATCAGTCATAATAATAATTTTATCATAACGAAGTTTTTCATCATTAAATTCCTCTGATATTCCACACCCTAAAGCTGTAATCATGTTTTTAATCTCTTCAGATTTTAAAATTTTCTCTAAACGGCTCTTCTCTACATTTAAAATTTTACCCTTTAATGGCAATATCGCTTGAAATCGTCTATCTCTTCCTTGCTTTGCTGAACCACCAGCCGAGTCGCCCTCAACTAAATATATTTCACTCTCTTCTCTAACTTTACTTTGACAATCTGCAAGTTTTCCTGGGAGTGTTCCGATGCTTAAACCATCTTTTTTACGAGTTAATTCTCTTGCTCTTTTAGCTGCTTCTCTAGCTCTTGCACTTAAAAGTATCTTTTGAACAACATTTTTTGCATCATTTGGATTCTCTTCAAAGTATTGTGCTAATTTTTCATAAGTTAATTTTTGAACTGCAGGACGGACATAACTACTTCCTAGCTTTCCTTATAAAATACTAAAAACCTTTAGTATAAAATATAGATATTTTAAAACACACCCATTGCAAATAGTCTGTCTTGGTCATTATCTGCTAATTTTTTTATAAGATAATCACTTTTACACTGATTTAAGAAAGATGTATTTGTTATTTCATCTTCAATAGAAGTAAAAATATATTGAATATTGTTCTTTTTTAATATATTAATTACATCTATTAAGCCATTTTTATACTCATCACCTAAACCATCAAATAATCCATCATGTGCTATAAAGTGAAAAAAAGTATCATTTTTATAAGTTAGTGCTATTGAGGCATCAAAAATAAAACAAAACATTCTTGAGAATGCCTCTCCCTCCTCTTTTGTATTTTCAGATAACTTTTTAGTATCTATTATCTTAGTTTCAAACTCTAAATTATCATGACTATTCAGAGTGACTGTTAAAATAGCTTCTGTACCAAATACTAATTTTGATAACTCTTTAAAAATATCTTTGATATTTTCTAACTTATGATTAGAGTGTTTTATACTGTTATCTATTTTCGAAATAATTTTATCTTTCCTATGTTTTAATAATTTTAATCTTTTTAATTTACATTTATATTCTCTAAGCGAAAAGAGTCTATTTTCTGCTGAATCTATTTTCATCTTCATATCTACAATATCTTTTTCTATAACTTTAAATTTACTAAATGTGTCAGTCTCTTTTAGAGTAGATAATAACTTTTTTCTATCTTCATTATTTTTTTTAAGTAAATTTTCTATATCTTCAACTCTTTTTTCTATATTTTCTTTTTCTAATTTTAAATATTTTTCTCTATCTTTAGTAATATTTTTATTAAAATCTATAACATCTTCATAACTTTTAACTAACATATCATTTAATTTTATATTTACACTCTCAAAAAGTTTTTTTACTTTATTCAAATTTATCTCTTGTTCTCTTTGCAGTGATTTTTCAATTAATTGAAGTTTTTTGGTTATAGAATATCTCTCTTGATTTAAATTTGAAATACTCCCTTCTATCTCTTCAACTAACTCTTTGTTTATATTATTCTCTTTTAAATAAAAATCAAAATTATCATATAAATCCTCTTTAACTTTTAAATCTTCCATCAAAAGATTAATAGTTTCTCTCATAACTTCAATATCTGATAGTGTATAATTTTCATTTTTCTCTAAAAAATTTATATTATCATTTAACTTTTCTATTTTTATTTCTAAATTATGCTTTTTTCTAACATACTCTTCATTTATGTTTAATAAAAAAGCAACTGTACTTTTCCATTCAACATCTTTTCCTCTTTTAAATTTATTTAGCATAAATGGATGATTAAAATCATCTTTATTTCTTAAAAAATAATTAATATATTTTCTAAAATTATTAATACTTTTACTATTGATGGAAAAATTAAATAATTTATTCAAAAAATCAAGTGCTTTACTATCACTTCCCCTAAAATCAAAATCACTATCTCTTAAATCTAAGCAATTAATAGAACTATTTGAAACTTTTATACAAGTATTAGCCCTACCATTTATACTTCTTTTTATGGTTACATATTTATCAAAATCTAACTCTAATTCTAATTCTAAATAAAAAGTAAAATTTTCAAATACTTTTTGTTTTAAAAATTTTGGTTTATCACCTTTCAAAAGACAATAATCAATTAATTTAAAAAGTGTTGTTTTACCAATAGAATGAGGCTTATTAGTTATAGCAATAATAGAATTTATTCCTCTAGTATTTTTAAATATAATTGATTTAAAACGACTATCATTTGAATATATTTTACTAAATCTCATAATTTACCTCTAATATATCTCTTTTTTTATCATACTTAATTGCACCTATCATATATAAAAAATTTAATGCTAAAATAACTTTTTCATACGAAATATTTAAACTATTTTCTACCATATAAATAACTTTTTCAAAATTATTTATATTTTCTTTATTTATTACTTCAATAATTTTAGCTGATACATTTAGCATACTTTTTTTTGTACTTTCAAAAGGATTTGCAAAAATCATATTAAACCTTTTTTCTTCCTAAAAAACAAGCAAAATACATAAAATGAATTAACCGTTCTGCTTTTTGTTTCTTTTTAAAACTCCAATCTTGTTTATAAAATTTTTGAAAAATTTTATTGATTTTTTTAGGATTTAAAACTTCTCTATTATCAATGGCAAGTATAGCACCTTTTATAGTCCTAATAATATATTCAAATCTTTCTCTAAAATCATCTTCATTCTCTTTTAAAACTATATTAAATTCATCAAAATAGACAATATCAGGCTCTATCAACTCTTTAAAATATTTTTCCATTTCATTTAATCTGTTTTTTTCATCTATATCACTCATTCTTTTATATGAAAAATCATCTTTTTCATTAAACTTTTTTGATATTTCATATAAATCGTCAATTAATTTTTCTGTTTCAATTAAATCAAAATCTACTTCATCATTAAAATGATTATGTGTAGTATTATTAATATCCCTACCCACAATATCTCCACCTGCTTGTTTATTTCCTATTCCACTTTGATTTTGTTCATTACCAGACATTAGCTTTTATCTCTTCCTACAATATCTCCACCTGCTTGTTTATTTCCTATTCCACTTTGAATTTGTTTTATACTTTTACCTATTTTATTTACTTTATTAACAGCAAATAGAGCCATTGCTAAAGATATAATACTTGCTAAACTTGCACTTAATAAAAATAAATCATTTGTTACTATTTCATGTATAAGTTCCATTTAAAAATACCTTTTTTTATTTTTAGCATTTTATTAAATTAAATTTAAATATATTCTACACAAATAAATATTTTAATCATCTTTTTTAAAACTCTCTTTTAATTTCTCTTCATCTTCAACTCTATTTTTTATTTTTTCAATATATTCAATAGGTAAAGATTTTAAAACTTCTAAAAGAATTTTTCTACCTTTTTTATTGTCTTTACTCCAATGATATAAAGTTGATTTATCTATATTAAAAATTTGAGAAATCTCCGTGTTTTTCATATATCACCTATAAATTTTACATAATTATAGCACACTCTTTTAATTGAATTATTCATACTTTTATTGTATTTTAAGCTATTTTAGTGAATAATTCATTTATAAGTGAATAGTTAAAAAGGGTGGAAATGAAAATAATTGAAATAATTGAAAATGAGCCAAGAGTTAGCCATAAAATTATTGCAAAAAATACAAAAGTACAAGAAAAAAATGTAGTTGAATTAGTAGATAAATATATTATTCAATTAAAAAAATTTGGATTAATTCCGTTTCAAACGGAAAAAACCGAAAATAGGGGAAGACCATCAAAAACTTATTATCTAAATGAACAACAAGCGACTCTATTACTGATGTTACGATAAGCTAGGATTATATGGAATAAAGAGGTTGTTTATTGCTAAAATGATTTTTATGAAAAACTTGATAGATATATACATAAACTTTTCAATAAGTTCGTTTGGTAAAATAGAAATGACAAAGCTTTCAGAAATATTAGATGGTGTTTATAGTCACGATGTATTTACAAAGATGTTGTTAAATTACAATAAAAATATAGATATTGACAAAGAGTTATGGTATAGAGTTAAGGAAATGCTTAGAGATTATGAAGATGAGAGAAATGGGTGTATATTAATTAATGATAGTATTTTAAATAAACCTCACACAAAAGAAAATAAGATAGTTTGTTGGCATTATGACCATACAGTAGGTAGGTATGTAAAAGGAATTTGTATGTTAAATTTTCATTACACAAATGCAGATGGAATATCAATACCATTAGATTATGAGATAATTTCAAAAACAGAGGAGTATTTTGATAAAAAAACAAACAAGATAAAAAGAAAAAGTAAATATACAAAAAATGAAATTTTAAGAGAAAAATTACTTCTATTAAATTTTACAAATAAAATTAAATATAAATATGTTTTAATGGATAGTTGGTTTACAAGTAATGAAAATATAGAATTTATAGATAGAGTTTTAAATAAAAAGTTTATAAGCCCATTAAAAGCTAATAGAGATGTAGCATTGAGCTTTAAAGATAAAATAGCAGGAAAATATGTTAGCATTTCGAGTATAGATATAGAAAGTTGTAGTAGCCGTTTAGTATATATAAGAGGTTATAATAAAGCTTTAAAAATAACTAAACAAGTTTCAAAAGACGGGAATGATGGCGAATCAACTTATCTATATCTTATAACCATAGAGGAATACCATAAATCATTAAAACAAAATCTAAAGATAGAACATTCACCAACAAAAGTAAAAAGTAGTCAAAAAGTTCACATATTTTTATCTGTATGTGGATTTATAGAATTAGAAAAATTAAGATTAAACTACAATATGAATCAATTTGCAATAAAACAAAAAGTATACATTGAAGCTTTAAAAGCTAGTTTCAAAAAAGTGAATGAGTTAATGATTGCTTGATTTTATTAATTATAAATTTAAATTATCGTAACATCAGTAAATAAATCTCATTTTTACCTTTTTTATAGCGATAAAGTGGCGGTTGAGCGATATATAAATTCCCGTTCATTACCAATGGATTTAAAAATCTAAAGAAAAATGTTAAAAGTAGAGTTTGAATATGGCTACCATCGACATCAGCATCAGTCATAATAATAATTTTATCATATCTAAGTTTTTCGTTATTGAACTCTTCAGAAATCCCACAACCTAATGCTGTAATCATATTTTTAATCTCTTCAGATTTTAAAATCTTCTCAAGTTGCGATTTTTCAACATTTAAAATTTTACCTTTTAGTGGCAAAATAGCTTGAAATCGTCTATCTCTTCCTTGTTTTGCTGAACCTCCAGCACTATCGCCCTCAACTAAATATATTTCACTCTCTTCTCTAATTTTACTTTGACAATCTGCTAATTTTCCTGGGAGTGTACCGATACTGAATCCATCTTTTTTACGAGTTAATTCTCTTGCCCTTTTAGCTGCTTCTCTAGCTCTTGCACTTAATAAAATTTTTTGAACTACATTTTTAGCGTCAGCTGGATTCTCTTCAAAATATTGAGCTAATTTTTCATAAGTTAATTTCTGAACGGCAGGACGCACATAACTACTTCCTAGTTTTCCTTTTGTTTGTCCTTGAAATTGAGGTTCAGGCACTTTAACGCTCACAATTGCAACTAATCCCTCTTTTGTATCTTCGCCACTAACTTTAATATTTTTCTCGCCCCCCCACATCAACTTCTATATCATCAATTTTATCGTTAAATGAGAATACTTTAGTTAATGCCTCTTTTTTATTTAAATCTATTACAAATTGGCTAATTCCACCCTTAAATTTATAAGTCTCTTTAAACGATACTTTCTCAACAATTGAGTTTAAATATGCAATTTCTCTAAATCTATCTTGTAATCTCTCTTTTTCAAAGGAATTAACATCAAAAATAGATAAGAGCAAATTCGCCAATAACTTTCAATTCAGTTGGTGGAATTCCCTCTCTAAACTCTTGTTCATAAACACTTCCATCTTTATAAATTATCATTTTTAAATGTGATGATAAAGCATTTACAACGCTTACGCCAACACCGTGAAGTAGGAAAAAAACAAGCATAATTAAATATTTGATATAATAACAATTAGCTATCACAACGGAGGTTAATAAAATGACTGATTTAGAATTAAAAGAGTTAGTTGCAAGTTTAGCAATATCGCAAAAAGAGACTGATAAAAAATTTGATAGAGTGGCTGAACAAATGGCTAAAACTGATAAAGAGATTGACAAAGTAACTAAACAAATGGCTGAAACTGATAGAAAGCTTGATAAAATTGGAAAACTTGTTGGTAATATTTCAAATAATCAAGGCGATGTGACAGAAGAGTTTTTCTTTAACAGCTTACAAGTAAATCCACATCTTGGAGATATAAAATTTGATGATATAATGCCTAATTTAAGTAAAACTAAAAATGGTGTTAAAGACGAGTTTGATATTGTAATGACAAATGGAAATTCTATCGGAATTGTTGAAGTTAAATATAAAGTTCATTCAAAAGATATTGATAAATTAAGAGATAAAAAAATAAGTAATTTTAGAAAACTATTTCCAATATACAATAAATATAAATTATTCATAGGTATTGCAGGATTTCATATAAATAGCGAAGCTGAAAAAAATGCAAAAGAGAATGGTTTTTTTGTACTTAAAAGATATGGGGATATTATAAAGTTTGATAATAGTGAAAATATTAAGGCTTTTTAAATATATTACACGATGGAGAAGTTTTATTTTACAAAAACATCAAGTAATTTTAAAGCCACAATAACAATTCCAACACCTCCAATATACCACTTCATAGTCTCTTTAATTTTTTTTCTACATTAGTGTTAAGCTTTGCTATATCCTCTCTAACTTCTGCTTTGAATGTATCAAATTTATTTTCTAAATTATTCATTTTATTATTTACTCTCTCTTCAAGAAGTTTAAAATCACTCTTTAATTCTTTAAAATCACCTTTTAAACTTGAAACATCTGCCGTAACTTCGTCAAGCTTTTCATCTAAATGATTGATATGGTTATATTGAGATTTTAAAAGTAAAGTGTGAATATCAGTTTGTGTAAGTCCTTCACCTCTTCCAAATTTCTCTTCAATCTCTTTAACTTGTGGAGTTATCATCTCTATTAACATATCATCAACTCTTGTTTTATTCATAATTTAATCTCCTATTCATTATTTTAAATTTTATCCAATATATTTTCTAATTTTTCACCTTGATTTTTGTTTACCATTTTTATAAAACTGATTTGTCCTTTTATTTTTTCTTCAAAATTATTTTCATTACACTCTTTATCAAAAATTTTTATATATTTTTCAATAGCACTTAATTTATCATAGTTTTTCCAAATATTCAAAATAAATCTTAAATCATCTCTTCTTTTTTTACTTATACTTAAATCTTTACCATTTACAACTATGCCCGTTACCTCTTGTTTTATTGTATTTTTAAAAACTTTTGTTTTTGTATAATTTGGAATATATCCCTCATCATAAATAATTTCGTAAACTTGATTTATAAATTTATCAAAGTTGATTTTTTTATTAAATGAAAATGTCATATCATCGGCAAACCTTGTGTATGAAGCATTTAATTTATTCATTAAACCCAATAACCTATTATCTAATTTCCAAACACAAGCATTTGCAATAAAAGGACTTGTACAAGCACCTTGTGGTAAAAAATCATCATAAGTCATAATTTTTGAGTAGATATAAGCTTTTTCATAAGATAAATTTAATCTATATTGCAAAGTTTTCTATAAAACTTCTTCCGAGTTTAAAAGATTAGTATATTTATATTTAGTATCTAATTTTTTATTTAAAATAAATCCCTTTTCAGATAAATTAAATTCATCAGGCAATAACCCAAAATCTACATCAAGTCCGTCATCATTATAAACATAAACAATAGTTACATTATCATCTTTTTTCAAATTAACCAAGACTCTATATAAACTAAATAAAGGTAATTTTTTATCAAAAGAAAATCCATGTAAATCATCAATAGTATATGGATTTACTTTATTAGAGATTTCTTTTAATAACATTTCCTCCAATTTTTTATAGTTCCTTTCCATTATCTTTGACATATGGCAATAACTCCACTAAATTTTTTACATCAACTAAATCAACATCGTAATTTATCAACCTACAATCATAACGCTTTAAAACAAATGTATATAAAAGACTATCTTTAATGTCATTATATAGCTTCATATTAAAACCAACCCTTAAAAGTGTAGACTGGCTAATAAAATTAAACTTATTCACATAATACTTAACATCGTCTGGTATTGGTTCAGTTTTAAATCTTATATTAGCATCTACACTGCTATACAATTTATTTGATAAACTTTTAGTAATATCTTTTGAAATATCTTTTTTATAAAATGTTAATTTACTAGAGTTTGTAATGTTTTGACTTTGATATCCGTGTGAAATATAATTTAACTCTAAAATAATATCATTTCCCTTTGAGTTCTTCCTTTTACAATGTGACATAAGGTTATCATTTTTTATTTTTTTAAATAGTTCAACTCTAAGCTCATCTAACCAATACTTTTCTAATTTAAAATTGAATAAACTCTCTAATCTTTTAATTTTTTTTCTAAATTTTAATTCTTTATTATTATATTTTTTAAAAAATATTAAATACTTCTTGTCTTTAGGAAAAAATATAGAAGGTTCTAAAAGTAATGATTTTAAATTATCAGGATGATAGATAAAATCTTGATTATGAGAATCATAAAGCTTATAACCTTTTATCTCTTCTCCTATTCTATTTGGATATAAATTACCTGATTTTAAAAATTTCATCGGAAAAAATAATAAATCACCTTTTAAACAAAAGCTTTTAATCCATTCATATCTTTGTTCATCATCAGTATAATTGTCAAATAATTTATCTAAAATATCTAATATAATATTTGTTTTATGTACATTAATACTGTTTTGTTTCTCTATTTTTAATATATTATAAGCAAAGTTTTCAAGTTCTATTTGTGGAATATCACTAATTAAAGCCTCAATCTCTTTTCTCATTTAAATCTCCTAATAAAAATTACTTTATTATAACAATTTATATATAGATAAGTTATTAGTATTAATTAGTTTTAATTAACTTTTCAAACTCTCTTTTAATTTCTCTTCCTCTTCAAGCTTTTTTTTAACACCTTCCACAAATTCAGTAGGAATTGCTTTTAAAATTTCATAAAGAAAAATTTTATAATTATCCTTTGAATTTTTCCAACCTGTTAAAGTTGAATTTGGTACACCTATCTTTTTATTTATTTCACTATTTGTCATTAATACCTCTGATTTTATTTGACTTTATTTTCGATATTAGATAATATTACGAATATAGAAAATAAAGGAATTATAATGAATAGTTTATCTTTAGTAAAATTAATAAACAATGAACCAGTAGTTAGTCATATAATAATTTCAGAAAATACAAATAATGCAAATATCTCTATTAGAAAGCTAATAGATAATTATAAAAAGGATTTTGAAGAGTTTGGACAGTTGTCATTTCAAATGACAAAAACCACAAATACGGCTTTAGGTAATGGAAGACCATCAAAAATTTACTACTTAAATGAGCAACAAGCTACTTTACTTTTAACATATTTAAAAAATAGTGAAATCGTTAGAAAATTTAAAATAAAATTAGTTAGCGAATTTTTCAAAATGCGAGAAGCACTAAACAACCAATCAAATATAAATAAAGTTTATATCACATTAAGTGACTCTAAAGTTAGAGAAGCCTTTTTTATCGCCTTTGATGGAATTTGCTACTACTCAAAAGAGCCATTAAGTAAAACTCATTTTCATATTGACCATATTTTACCAAAGTCAAAAGGTGGTGAAGATATTTTAAGCAATTTAGTTCTGTGCAAACCGAATATTAATCAAATAAAATCAGATAGTTATAACGAAAGTTTTGTAAATCATCATCAAAATATCGTAAATAGAAATTTTGCTCCAAGAGTTGAAGCGATTTTAAATTTACTCGAAGATAATAAAATTTTAGATTTGAAATATCTATTTAATTCAGGCGTTATGAATAAATTAGAAGATTTATACGGAAGAGAAGTTATAAAAGAGTTTTATGCGAAGTTGCTTCCAAATTTGAATTATAAACAATCTCAAAAAATCGAAACTAAAACAACAGAATATTTTATTAAAAATTGCATAATTTCAACTAAAGGCTCACGATTAAGTACGATAAATTTATATGAAAATTATTTGAATTTTTGTGAAGATAACCAAATTTCAGAATATAGCAAAATTAGGTTTTTTCAACTCTTTAGAGATTTAAAAGATATGCCTAAAAACTCAAATTTAAGAGTCGGTTATTTTGAGGGTAAAAGACAGAGATATTTTAAAAATTTAGAAATTATTTTATAAAAAAGGGCTAAAAAATGAATAACGACAATATAATAAACGCAAATGATAAACTTGATATTATAGATGATAAATTAGGATTAATAGTAGGCGTAATAATGTATTTAAATCCTGAAACTGCCCAATTTAACGAAAATGATTTTATAGGCTTTGGAACGATACTAAGCGATTTACAAAAGGAGATTAAAGAGGTTAAAAAGTTGTTAGATTAACTCTATTTAACATAACTGAATATATATTTTTCATCTGCTCATAAACTTCAATTGCTAAATTTATAGCCTCTATTATCTCATCGCTATTGTTTGGGTATTCGTGCGTTAAAGTGTTTCGTAGTTTTCTATAATCAATCCAATCATCGCTACTACTAAGCAGTTCCAACTTCTCTAATTTATGTAAAACATCTATCAAAGCCATTGAACTTTTATACTCTTGTAACTCTCTCAAAATTGCTGGAAAGAGTTTATCACCAATTTTATCTTGAATTTTAGTGAAACGATAAATAAAAGAGTCAATAGCTTTAATTTTTTCTATATCTTCAAAGTCTTCATTAGAAAAAGGCATATAACTTTTAATTTCAGGCAGTATCATATCAACTCTTTTGAAGTGAATATTTAACTCATCTCTGATATTTTTAATCGTTATCATAATTTTACACCACTCTTTTTAGCGATTTGAAATATCTCTTTTTCTATCGTTTTATCATCAACTAATAAATCAACTTTTTGCTCTCCAAATTCTTTTTCAAACTCTCTTAAAAAGGTGATTTTTGATTTTAAAATAGCTTTTTGATTAGTTTGAATGTATACATCAATATCCCCACCTTTTTGGTCTGTATCTGCACGAGAACCAAAAATCCAAATATCATCAGAGTTAAAAAACTCCTTCGATAATTTTTTTAAAGTTTTAATTTGATTTACTGATAAACGAACTTTTAAAGGCTCAGCCATTTAAACATCCAGCACCCTAACATTTTTAGCATTCTCTTCGATATAAGCCCGTCTTGGCTCAACTTCATCACCCATAAATAGGTTAAATGTATCATCTGCCCGCTCGGCATCTTCAACACTAACTTTTAAAAGTCTTCTATGAAGTGGATTCATTGTTGTATCCCAAAGTTGTTCAGGATTCATTTCACCTAAACCTTTATATCTCTGGATATATGCACCTTTTTTCGCTGATTTTTCAATTTTTTCAAGCAATTCAAGCAGATTTTTATCTTTTAACTCTTTAGCTGTTGAATTTAAAATATCACTATAAACTCTTTTAGTCTCTACAAATAGATTACTATTTAAAAGCTCTTCATTTATCGAAATTTCCTCTAAGCCATTTTCTGTTTGGATATAGAGATGAATCTCATCAGTTACATTAGAGTTCAAAATATTATAGTTTTTGCTTTTTAGGTATGTTTTTATGTGATTAAAGAGTGTTTGTGTGTCATTACCTAAGATATTTTGATTTTCTATTAAATATTGAACAATTTCGATTAGTGAATATCTCTTTTGTAACTCTTTTAAAAGCAGTTTATAATTTGCAATTTTCTTTAAAAACTCTATTATTTCATCTTTGTTTAATGTTGGAAACTCTTCAATAAAATTATCAATTCCATTTTTGATTAAAAACTCATTTAAATTTTTATCATCTTTTAAATAAATCTCATTTTTACCTTTTTTATAACGATAAAGTGGCGGTTGAGCGATATATAAATTTCCATTTATGACAAGTGAGTTTAAAAATCTAAAGAAAAATGTTAAAAGTAGAGTTTGAATATGACTTCCATCGACATCTGCATCAGTCATAATAATAATTTTATCATATCGAAGTTTTTCATCATTAAACTCTTCAGAAATCCCACAACCTAAAGCTGTAATCATATTTTTAATCTCTTCAGATTTTAAAATCTTCTCTAATCGACTCTTTTCAACATTTAAAATTTTACCTTTTAGTGGCAAAATAGCTTGAAATCTTCTATCTCTTCCTTGTTTTGCTGAACCTCCAGCACTATCTCCCTCAACTAAATATATTTCACTCTCTTCTCTAATTTTACTTTGACAATCTGCTAATTTTCCTGGAAGTGTACCGATACTGAATCCATCTTTTTTACGAGTTAATTCTCTTGCCCTTTTAGCTGCTTCTCTAGCTCTTGCACTTAATAAAATTTTTTGAACTACATTTTTAGCGTCAGCTGGATTCTCTTCAAAATATTGAGCTAATTTTTCATAAGTTAATTTCTGAACGGCAGGACGCACATAACTACTTCCTAGTTTTCCTTTTGTTTGTCCTTGAAATTGAGGTTCAGGCACTTTAACGCTTACAATTGCAACTAATCCCTCTTTTGTATCTTCGCCACTAACTTTAATATTTTTCTCTTTTGCACTTGCATTATTATTTACATAATTTGTAATTGCTCTTGTTAATCCCGCTCTAAATCCACTTTCGTGCGTTCCACCGTCAATTGTTTTAATTGAATTTACGAAACTGTAAACTTTTTCGCTATAAGAGTTATTGTACATAACTGCCACATCAACTTCTATATCATCA
>JADGEE010000049.1 GCA_016744535.1 Campylobacteraceae bacterium | reverse complement strand
ATTTTAATTATTCCTATTTTAATAATATTAATGTTTCAACAACAAAAACATTTAGTTACAGGAGATATTTATGATTTATTAAAAGATGAAAATATTATAGATAAAAAATATTTAGAAGATTATTATCAAATATATAAAAATTTAAAAGAGAACTATGAAAGTAATCCGAAACTAATAGATACAAGCATAATTGATGAATTTGAATATACATTAAGATTTTTAAAATTAAATTTCTTTTGTGATAGTTGGAAATGTTTTAAAGAAGAGTATCTTTTATCTACTATTTCATATTTCACAAATGGGTTTAAGTTTAGATGGATTAGACCTATTAGTATATTTTTTTCAACAATATTTATTTTTTCATTTTTAACAAATCCAAATGAAGATTATATTTCAACAGAATCAACGCCAATATTTTTATTAAATGCTTACAATGATAAATTTATAATAGATTTTAATCAAAATGCAATAACATCAAATGAATTAAATAAAACAGCTCATTTTTTATTAATAGCAAAAACTAATTATCAAAATAATTCAAGCCCTCAAACTATTGAGTATTTTATAAATAATTCTCAAATTGATTGTAATATCTCTAATCAGACTAAATTAATAGATAATAGAAATAATTATAAAAGTATATATGCTTATGATAATCGTTTTGATTTCAATTTTAATGAACAATACATACCAATGCTAAAAAATAATATGAGTACAAAGTTATATTACTCTTTCAGCAATATAGTAGCACCCTTTACACCTGATAATAAAAAGTGGTTTACAAATAGAACGAGTAAAGCAGTAAAATTAAGTATTTTAGAAACTATACTTTTATGGTTTTTCTTTGGTGCTTTTGTTTTAGCAATCAAAAATAGAATTAGGAGATAAAAATGGTAATTACAGAAAATGATTTAAAAGAAAATGGATTAAATTTAATTAAAAATGCGATAGAGGATGAAGATGAGGCGATTATTGAAAATAAATATATTGTTTTAGATTTAGATTATTATAACTACTTAAAAGAGTTAGAAATACAAATAGCACTAAAAGAGACAAAAGAGGATATGAAAAATGGTAACTATAAAATTATGAGTGCTAAAGAACATAAAGAAGATATAGACAATGAGTTATAACTTAATTTTTACCGAAAGTTATAAAAGAAGAGTAAAAAAATTTTTACGAAAACATCCAAATTTAAAAGATAGATATTATAAAACAGTTGATATATTAGAAATAAATCCTTTTCACCCATCTCTTAGATTACATAAATTAGAGGGGAATTTATCACATTTACATTCTATTTCCATAAATATGAATTATAGAATAACTATTGAATTGTTAATAGATGATAATAATATTATTCCAATTATGATAGGAACTCATAGTGATGTATATAAATAAAAAAATTTAGGAGGTAAGTAAAATGCAAAAAATAATATTAATCTTTGTTTCAATTTTCTTTATCGCTTGTGGTGGTGGAGGTGGTGGAAGTTCGCCTACACCAAAACTTTTGGATTTAAATGTATCTTTTGATGATAATTTAAATTTACAATATTATGGAACTCCACAAGAGATAAATGGTAAAGAAAAAAAAGCTATCTCTTTTGATGGGCTTGATGATAGAGTTGAATATAAAACAGCATCATACTATAAAAACCAATTTACTATTATGTTTTGGTTTAAATTAGATGAAAACAGTGGCGATGGTTTTAGATATATTTATAGTCACGGATTTTTTAATGCTGAAGATTCAATCAATATAGTTTTAAATGAAAATAACCAATTAAGCTTAGGTGGTGCAAATACTCTAAAGAGTGTAATTAATGATATGGATACAGAGGCACTTGATGTAAATATTAAAAACTTTGTAGATGATATTTGGCATCTTTATACTTTGACTTATGATGGAAGTGAAGCCAAAGTTTATATTGATGGGTGTGAAAAAAACTCTATAAAAATTTCTTTACCTGAAATAAAACCAGAAAATGCTCTAACGATTGGTGGTAGAAGTTATGAGAGTGAAAATAGATACTATAAAGGTTCATTAGATGAGGTTAGAGTATTTTCTAAAGCTTTAAATTTTAGTCAAATTAAAGATATTGCTAAAATAGACAGAGTCTTTATTGATTTAAATAACTTTGCTGATAAAACAGTCTTGCAACGAAAAAATGCAAAAGCAAATTTAAATTTAAGTGGGTGTTACAGTGGAGAAGCTAATTCAATAGAGGCTAGAGTTTTAGATGAGAATAACAATGAATTTATACCTTGGCAGATAATAGATGCAAATCCTCAAAATGGAAAATATTATGGAACTATAAATAATATCACTCAAGGTGGTTGGTATCGAGTTGAGACTAAATTCAGTAATATAAAATCAAATATTAGTGAACGCTTTGGGGTTGGTTTAGTTATTGGAACTATTGGACAGAGTAATATGGATAATTTCTTTTTGACAACAGATAAAACTTTAGAAGTTACAGATTATGTTACAAGATATTCGGCAAGATTAGCAGGTTATTATGAGTTCGTAGGAAATGGCTCAATCGTATTAGCAAATTTACTCTATAACTACTTTAGAGTCCCGATAACTCTAATTGATGGGGCTATTGCTGGAACTTCAATTGAAACTTGGGCAGATAAAAATAATGATAATTGGATACAATTTGAAGAATCTGTAAAAGATTTAGGAAGTGATATAGAATTTATATTATGGCATCAAGGGGCGTCAGACACTACCAAAACAGATTGGACTAAAGATATATATAAATACTTTTTAAATGAAGTTTATAAAAATTCAAAATCAATTAGTAGAGATGATTTAAAATTTTTTACTTATATTCAAAATAGAGGAGATTATGAAGATTTTAGCTTAAGAGATGAGGGGTATCAAAATATTAGAACGGCACAATTTGAGTATCCAAATGAGACAGAAAATGTGTTTCACGGAGGCTCAACTATTGATATGAGACTTTATGATATAGGACACTTTTATCCAGCTGATTATGAACAGATGGCACATAGGATTATGCAATCGATTAAATTTGCTTATGGTGATAGTGATTTTAGTGCAAAAGGTGCAGAGATAAGTGAAGCTATTTGGAATGGTACAAATGAAATTGAGATAAAAATAAAACATAATGGTGGAAGTGATTTATACATTCCAAATCCTGAACACTTAGTTGGATTTGAGGTGAGTGAGGATAATTTTAATGAAAAGATTAAAATTGTAGATTATAGACTTTATAGCGATAGTGTAATTTTGATTTTAGAAAAAAATCCTATAATTATTCCAAAAGTTAGATATTTATATGGAATGAATCCATTAGGTGATGAGAGTGATTCAAATAGATATTTAGATAATATAATATATGATAACACAGATATTGGTGGAGTTGGATTACCACTTAATCATACACTAGAGGCTATACAAACAAAGGTAAAGTAATGGCAAAAGAGATAGTTTTAAGTAATGGGCAAATGTTTATAAATTTCGATAACCATTTAAATATGTGTGATTTTTATTATCCATATATTGGAAAATATAATCATTTAAATGGAAATAAAAATGGAATAGCTGTAAAAGTTAATGATAAATTTTCTTGGATAGGTAAAGACTGGGAGATAAATTTTAGATATGAAAAACTCTCTTTAGTCTCTATTATCGAAGCTATAAATACAGATTTAGGCGTAAAAATTATATTTAAAGATATTATTCATAAAAAAGAGAATATTTTACTTAAAACTATTGATATTATAAATTTAAACCCAAATCCGACAGATTTTCATATCTACTTTTATCATAATTTTAATATAAATGAGAGTAACATCGGTAACACTGCATATTATCATCCAAAATTAAATGGATTAATTCACTATAAAGACGATACTTATATTTTTATCTCTAGCGAAAATGAGTTTAATTATACAACTTCTAAAAGTTCACATAGTGAAGGGAGTTGGCAAAGTATTGAAAATAACCATTTAGAGAGACGAAAAATCATTCAAGGTGAAGTTGATAGTGCTATGGAATTTCACTATCAAATTAAAGAGAATAAAAATTTTAACTACTATATTATTACTGGAGAGAGTTATAATAAAATTTCAGAGTTAAATTTTAAAGTTAAAAAGTTATCTGTTGAAAATATGATTAATGAGAGTGATATGTATTGGAGGGCGTGGGTTAGTGAAAAAAGTGATATATCCCCCTCAATTGATATTAATTTAATTTCACTCTATTATAGAAGTCTGCTTATAGTAAGAAGTCATATAGATAAAAATGGGGCAATTATCGCTGGAAATGATACCGATATATATGAATTTAATAAAGACCATTATAGTTATATGTGGCCTAGAGATGGAGCATTCACAGCAATATCTTTAATTTATGCAGGTTATAGCGATAGTGTGAAAAACTTTTTTAGATTTTGTGATAGATATATCTCTAATGATGGATTTATGCTACATAAATATACACCTGATGGAAATGTAGGTTCATCTTGGCATCCTTGGTGTGATGACGATAATAATTTACAACTCTCTATTCAAGAGGATGAAACGGCATTAATTATCGTAGCAATGTATAGATATTATCAAGAGAGTAAAGATATAGAATTTATAAGTGAAATGTATGATAGATTAGTAGTTTTAGCGAGTGATTTTTTAGTAGAGTACAGAGATGAGGATACAAAACTTCCATTAGCAAGTTATGATTTATGGGAAGAGAGAAGAGGGGTTTTAACTTATACTTGTGCAACTGTCTATTCAGCCCTAAAGTCTGCTTCAAAATTAGCAAAATTGATGGGTGATAATATTCGAGCTTTAAAGTATCAAGAGGCATCTTATGAAGTTCAACAAGCTATTTTAAATAATTTATATGATGTTGAGGTGAAACGATTTGTAAGAATGCTCTATCAAGATAGAGATGGAATTTGGCAAAAAGATTTAACGATTGAGAGTAGTTTAGCGATTATTTCAGAGATGGAAGTTTTAGAGTCAAATGATGAGAGAGTAGTCTCAACTATGGAGCAAATTATAGATAAACTTTGGATACCAACAGAGGTTGGAGGGATTGCAAGATATGAAGGAGATTATTATCATCAAGTAGATACTAATTTAGTTGGTAATCCTTGGATTGTAACAACTCTTTGGATTGCAAATTGGTATATAGAGACTAATCAAATAGAAAAAGCTATGAATTTATTAAAGTGGGCAGAATCTAAAAAGAGTCAAGCTGGGCTTTTAGCAGAACAATTTAACCCACACACAAATGAGCCTATATCAATAATTCCATTAACTTGGTCACACTCATCGTTTTGTTACACTATTCAAAAGTTAAATAGAAAGTTAAAAAGTGTACCTGATTTGTTTTGGTAGGAGATAAAATGACAAAAGATGAAATTTTAAAAAAATTAAAAGATATAAAACCTGATTTAGAGATGGAATTTCATATTACAAAACTTGCACTATTTGGAAGTTATGCACGAAATGAAGCAAAAAAAGAGAGTGATATAGATTTACTTTTTGAGATTGAAAAAGATTCAAAGTTTACTTTGTTTGGTTTTGCAAAAATGAAATCTCAATTAGAAGATATATTTAAAATAAAAGTGGATTTAGTTAAAGAGAATGGTTTAAAAGAGAGATTAAAAAAGTATGTTTACAAGGATGTTGTTTATGTGTAAGTGTGGTGAAATTTCGCAAAAAAATAAAAACACAAAAGGATTTTAATGTTAGTTGGCTTTTTTTCAAATAATATAAAAGCTTGTAATTTAAATCACCCAATAGATATAAAACCTATAACTATTTTAATGGGAGAAAATTCTAGTGGAAAAACCTCTCTTTTACAAAGCTTATCACTTCTTACAATGAATAAAATTTTGGGAAATGATATAAAAAGAATTAAATATAATAATCCTTTTCATAAATTAGGAACTATAAGTGAATTTAAAAATGAAAATAATAATGTATTTTTAGTATTTATTTTTAAAGATAATGATAATATTGCCTATGAAATGGTGTTTTCTTACGAAAATGATAAAAACTCAAATGAATATGGAATTTTAAAATTAATGCGTTTTAAAAATAATAAATTAAAAAAAGAAAAACTTTTTTATTATAATAATCAAGAATATATTTTTAATTTAGATGGAGTAATTGAAGGAAAAGAAAATCTTTTTAGTCCAAAAATTATTGAAAATAGTGAAAATATTCAGTTTAAAACAGATTTTAAAACTTTTCAGCTTAAGTATTATCCAAAAAAAATAGAAGAAGAAGTAGTTAAAAGCATTGAAAAATTTAATATACTAGAAGAAAGTATAAACAAAATATTTAATCTTTTAAATGATGGAATAAACTCAATTAAATATATTAGCAAAATTCAAGAAATTATAACTCATCACAATTATAGTAATGATTATATTGGCTATAATGGAGAAAAATATAAAGAGATAGCTAAAAATTTAAAAGATATAAATTTTTTAGAAAATGTAATTAAAAAAGTATTTGATTATGAAATAGCAAAAATTGATGAAGATGGAGAATTTTTTTTAAATCAAAGATTCAAAATTGAAATTATGGAAAATAAAGAAAATAATGAGTTTTATTATCATCAAGATTACTTTGATAATAAAAATAAATTAAATATAATAGAAGAAAATAATAAATATTTTTTAATTGAAAATAATCAAAAAATAGAACTTACACAAACTAGCGATACAATTTATAAATACTATACAAACCAACCACTAAAACTCTCAATGTTTGGAAGTTCAATTAATAATATAATTCCTATTTTAACTCAATTTGCAAAAAATAGAGAAGAGTCTGATAAATATAATATAACAATAGTTGAAGAGCCTGAAATTGGTTTACATCCTGAAGCACAAGCAAAATTTATTGAAGTTCTTTTTGGTGAAGATGATTATTATAAAACTCAAACTACAATTTTAGAGACTCATAGTGACCATATAGTAAATAAATTAAGATATTTAGTTTATAAAGGAAAAATTGCACCTGAAGATGTGGTAATTTATTATAAAACAAAAGAGAGTGATGAGTTTGAAAAGATAGAGATTGATGAGAAAGGAATGTTTAAAACTCAAAGAGAAAATAATGAATTTCCACAAGGTTTTTTTGATGCTACTCTTGATGAAATGTTTGAAATAGAGACTAATGCACTATGATAGCTGTAAGTGAAAATCTATTAAGAGAGTATTTGAAATATAAAAAGACAGATAATAAATATGATAAAAATTTAATGCAAAAATTTTTTAAATACTATCAACCTTTTGTGGTTTCAGTAAATCAATTAATTAATATAGGGATTGATAAAAAGACGGTTTTTAATTTATTAAAACACAAAAGAGTTTTTGATAATTTATCTTCAAAAATTTTAGCTGTTACTAATGAAGAGGATTTAATAAAACACTCTAAATTAAAATTAATGATACGAGATGATGATAAAAAATTTCAAAATTGTACAACAATAAATATAAATGAGAATAGAATTAAACCTCGATATAGTGCAACTTATAAAGAGAATGAGAATAGAAAAGAAGCTAAAAAACATATAAAATCACTATTACACTCTAGTTATGTAAATAAAATAGAGATTTATGATAAGTATATTTTTGCTAAAAATAATCAGAGTACAAATTTAAAACTATTAAAATATCTATTTCCTGAAAATAAGCAAATTCAAATTTATACGGGAACTTATGGAAGTGCAAACTCTATAAATAAATTAAGAAATTACAATTCAAATTTTATTATAAATAATTTTATAAAAATAGATAAAAATATGCATGATAGATATATCGTAATTAATGATAATTTAGAAATAATTTTAAGTAGTGGTTTTTATTATCTTGAAAACAACACTAAAGATTTAACTTATATAGTTAGAATTAGAGATGAAAACAATGCAATTTGATAAAGATTTAAATTCAAAAAATGCAGAACTTTTTTTGCAAATAAGAGATTTTCTTATGGAATCTATTGGTAAAGACAGATTTGAAAAACAATCTGAAAATATTACTTCATATTTTTGTAAAGAGGGTGGAATCTGTTATATTAGAACAAAAGATAATTATCTTCATATAGGTTGGTTTCGTGGTATTCATATTGAAGATAAATATAATTTACTCTTTGGAAATGGTAAAACTATAAGAGGACATACAATAAGAGAGTTTGATGAGTTGCAAAAAGAGGCAGTAAAGTATTATATAGATGAAACTATCACTTTTTTAATTGAACATAACGAGTTAGCTAAATTAAGAAAAAAAGGAATAAAATGAATTTAAAAATGTATCAAATAGACGCTTTTAGCGATAAAGTTTTTGGAGGTAACTCTGCAAGTGTAATTAGTTTAAAAGAGTGGTTAAGTGATAGTACTATGCAAAATATTGCAATGGAGAATAATTTATCTGAGACGGCTTTTTTTGTAAAAAAGAGTAATAATTATCATATTAGGTGGTTTACTCCAACTACTGAAGTAAAGCTTTGTGGTCACGCAACTTTAGCGAGTGCTTTTGTGATATTTAAATACATTGAACCAAATTTAAAAGAGATTGTTTTTGATTCTTTAAGTGATGAGCTTAAAGTTACAAAAGAGGGTGAACTTTTAACACTAGATTTTCCAACACAAACTCCAATCAAAACAGATAATTTAAATATATTTAGTGAAGCTTTTGGAGTTAAACCAATAGAAGTTTTAAAGAATGAGGATTATTTAGTTATTTTTGAAAATGAGAAGATAATAAGAGATTTAAAACCAAATTTATTAAAGTTAAAAGAGTTAGACTTAAGAGGTGTTATTGTCAGTGCAAAAGGTGATAATATAGATTTTGTTTCGAGATTTTTTGCTCCAAATTTTGGGATAGATGAAGACCCAGTT
This sequence comes from Campylobacteraceae bacterium, assembly GCA_016744535.1. Lineage (GTDB taxonomy): Bacteria > Campylobacterota > Campylobacteria > Campylobacterales > BB28 > BB28. Next base: position 11,630 of record JADGEE010000049.1, on the reverse strand, counting down.
ACAGGTTCAGCACATACACAATTAACACCATATTGGGCTAAAAAGTTAAATAAAACAAAATTAAAAGCTAAACAGATTTCAAAAAGAGGTGGCGATTTAATTTGTGAAGTAGTTGAAAATAGAGTGAAAATTTCAGGTCAAGCTACGGAATTTATGCAAGGAATAATAAATATATAAAAAATGAAAACTAAACTTTTAATATTAATTTTAATAAATATACTATTTATAAATTCTATTATTGCCGATGATGATATCCCTTTTATGGGTAGAACTTTTATTGTACCTAATTATGATGAAGAAGAGAATGAAGATGACGAAGTTAAAAACTTTTCTCCATTTGTAAGAGAATCTACAAATAAAATAAAAGCTAAAAACTTTATATATTGGCTTAATAATATTGATGTTGAAAAATTAAATAAAAGCAGTTTTGATTTAGTAATAATTGATTATTTTAATTTAACTTTAGAAGATATAGAGATTCTTAAAAGTTCAAATAAAACACTATTATGTTATTTAAATATTTCACAAATCAACTCAAATAGATTAAAAAATTTTAGTGATGAAAATAGAGATTTTATATTTAAAGAAGTTGAAAATAGCAATAGTCTTTATGTTAAATATTGGTTAGATATCTGGTTTGAAGATATTTTAAAATTGATATTAGATGAAATAGTTGAACTTGGATTTGATGGTATCTATTTAGATGGGATAAAAAATTATGAAAAAATATTAGAATTTGAAGACGATTCCCCGTATGCTTTAAACTCTATTGATGAGACCTCTTTAGCTATGATTGAGCTAATTGAAAATATAAAAAATTATTTGATAGATAATGATGAATTTTTAATTTTTGCTGAAGATATTGATGAACTTTTTGTTTATGATAATGAAGAGAAATTAATGGAGTTAGTAGATGGAGTTGGAGTTAAAAATCTCTTTTTTGAGAAGTTAATGCCAATTAATCCAGAAATAGATAAACTTAAAATTTTAAGAGAATTCCGCTCAAATTCAAAAACTATTTTAGTTACAGATTTTTTTGATTCAGATAGAAGTTACGAGGGAGAGAATTTAAAAAGATATGAGAGATTTAAAACAAGAATAAAGCAAGAGAAATTTTTAGGCTATGGTGCTTATTTTGATAAAAAATTAGATAGAGTTTCTAAAATTTCAGAAGTACTTTTTGCAAAGGCAAAAGATAGCGATAGAGATTATATTCCAGATTATTTAGACTATTTTCCATTTCAAAAAGCAATAGGCAGAAGTGAAAATACTATTTTTAATCAATTTAATGTAGGTGTTGGTGGTCGGACAAGTTTAAATTTCAAATCAAAATATTCTGATAAGCCAATTTGGTTATCAATGAGTGATTTAATTTTTGGTTTTAGTGATGATAAAAAAGAGGCATTAGAATCTATTGATAGTGATGATGGAATTATCGATAAATTTAAAGAGATGAGAGAAATGGGTCTTAAAAATGCTAAATTTTTAACAATTTGGATAACTAGAGGTTGGCAAAGAAGTTGGTTTAATTTACACTCAATCGAAAAAGCATTAGAAAAAGATATGCTTTTAGTTGTAAATTATGCTTTTTATTTAGATTTTATAGCTACAAAAAATGCTAAAAAAGTAGTTTTAGAGTTGCTTGATGAGTATAGAGAAAGCTCAATAAAACTTGGCAAAATGTTAGGAGAGTTTAAAGGTACTATTTTAGTTGTACTAGAGCCTGAATTTAATAAATCAAATGTTAAAAATTGGGCTAAGTTCGGCGAAATAATAAGAGAGAGTGGGCTTAAATTAATTAGAGAAAATTTTTATAAAATAAAACCTAAAAAATCACTTAGAGTTAAAAAGCGTGAAATTTTATTTGGAATTGCAATAACTGATAGTGTAAGTCGAGGTAAACACTCTTATGATGAGCTTTATGTTAAAAAATCTCTAGGAGATAATGAGGCTTGGAGTAACTTTTTTAATGTAATTTATCCATTAAATGATGATTTAGATTTTATTGCATTTCAAGAGATGATAGGACAATTTAGCCGAAACCCTAAAAATCCATCTAAAAATATAAATTATGATGAGAATGAGCTTGGAATGAGTGATTTATATAAGAGGGTTGAAAATTTTAGCAGATTTTTAAATTTAAAGTTTCATCACCCTGTATATTTACCATATATCGCCTTAGCAACTGGAACTTGGAGTGATAATAATAGTGACAAAAATATAGATGATAGTGAACTTAATCCTAGTGGTTGGGATAATATAGTATATGAGAGTTATAGTGATTTGATGGCAAATAGAGATAATTTAAAAGAGGCTGGGCTTTTTGGATTATCTCCTATGATGTTGTTTGATAACCCCTCACACGACTTTGGAAAATATCAATTTTTTAGACAAAATGAGTATTTTTTCGGACTTTTGAAAACTAATGCTAAATTTGGTAAAAAATCTCCATTAGGTGGAAATATAGAGTTTAAGAGAGGCGAAAATGGTAAGAGTATTTTTGAGACTATTTACTCAAAATAAAATTAATAATATATGAGAGATTTAAATATTTTGATTGTAGATTATAATATACAAAGCTTAACTTATTTAACAGATATATTATTAAATAGAGTAAATAATATCTATTGTGCTTCAAATGGGTGGGAAGGAATAAATATTGTTAAAAAATATAAAATAGATATTTTAATAACAGATTATGAGATGCCAAATTTAAATGGCTTAAAGATGATAAAAGCTATTAATAATTTAAAAGAGAAAAATATCTCTATTAATTTAATGCTTAAAAAAAATCAAAAATTGGATAAAAATAGACAAAAAGAGTATAAAATTAACTCTATTTTATATGAACCAATTTCACATAAAGCGATTTTAAAACTCTTAAATATAGATATAGATATTAATCAAAAAGATGATTTAAATATATTAAATTATTTAAAAGATAAAAATAAAATTATGCTTTTTAATAGTTATAAGGGATTATTAATATCATATTTTGCTAATTTAAAACATATAGGTGTTGATGGAGTTATTTTTGAAGTTAATCATCATCAATTAAAAGCAATAAGTATTTCTGAAAATACATTTTTTAATTTTGATACTAAATTGATAGAGGCTAAGGGTGAAGTTATATCAACTTTTGATAATTTAGTAAAATTAAAAAATTTTGAAGTTGTAGATAGCCAAAAATTTAATAGAGAAACTCTAAGAGTAGAGTTAAATAAAAATATTGATGTTGAAGTCCAAAGCGAAAAGAGTATTTTTTATGGATATATAGAGGATATTTCACTTAAATCTACTTCGCTAATTTTAAAACATAAAAGTCTATTATTAGGAATCAATATAAAATTAAATATTAATTTAAATGGAGAAATTTTAAATATTAATGCTTCTACTCAAAAAGTTGATTTTTTAAAAGATAGAGAAGAGTATAAATATATAATATATTTTAATTTAATAGCAAAAGAGGAGAATATATTGGGTAAATATTTATTAAATCTTCAAAACAGTATTATAAAAGAGTTAGAAAATATAAATATAAATATAAATATTAACTTTTAAAATTTTATGTATAAAGTCCTCCATTAACTCTTAAAATCTCACCTGTTATATAACTTGAACTATCACTTAATAAAAATGCCACAGCTTCAGCTACTTCACTAGGTTGTCCAAATCTCTTAAGTGGAATATTTGAAATATAATTCTCTTTTATCTCCTCTTTTAACTCTTTTGTCATATCAGTTTCAATAAACCCTGGAGTGATTGCATTAAATCTGATTCCTCTAGCACTTCCCTCTATTGCAAATGATTTTGTCATAGTGTTTACTCCACCTTTACTAGCTGAATAATTAACTTGTCCAGCATTTCCTCTCTCACCAACAATTGAAGAGACATTTACAACACTTCCAAATCTTTTTTTACTCATAACTTTTAGAGCTTCTCTACAACCAACAAAAGTTGAAGTTAAATTAGCATTAATTACACTCATAAAATCATTAGTTTTCATTCTAAGTGCTAATTTATCATTTGTAATTCCTGCATTATTTACTAAATAACTAAGTTCACCATCACTTTCTATAATAGCTTTAATTCCTGCAATAAATTCATTTTCGTTAGTTATGTCAAAATGGACAACACTTGCAACTCCACCACTCTTTTCAATTTCCTCTTTTAATGAGTCTGCAATTTCAGGTTTTGAGCGATAATTTATCCAAACTTTTAAGCCATAACTAGCTAAAATTTTTGCAATTTCAGCTCCAATTCCACGACTAGCACCAGTTACTAAAACATTTTTTCCACTAAATTTCATAAATTTCCTTTAAAAACTAATTTGTGCATTTTTTTCATTTATCTTTAACCAACCAATAATTTCTATTAATTCATTTGGAATTTTATCAAAATTTTTTAAATCTATAAAGGAGTTTACAATTTTGGGGTTTTTAAAAATTTCAACATTAAACTCATTTGCTTTTGCCACTATATCTAAAAGTATTTTATTATGTGCATTTACAATATCTAAATTTTTATACTCTTTAATCACTCTGTCTATTTTTTGCATTACTAAATCTTTTTAATAGAATTATACTATGATAATTGTACCTCTACCTAGCTTTAAAATACCACTATTTTCTAACTTTTTTAAATTTCTACTAATTGTTTCTCTTGAGACTCCTAAAAAATTTGCCATAGCTTCATGTGTTATTTTAATTTTATCTTTACCTTGAACAAAAAGCCAATTTAAGATTCTCTGCTCTAAATGTTCAAATTTTATTGAGTGAATTAAATTGATTAAATTAGTTACTCTATTTCCACAAAGTTCTATTTTAAAATCTCTATATGACTTAGAGTTATCAATAAGCCATAATATACTTTTTCTAGGAATTAACCATCCCTCAATTGATTCTTCCACCATAGCTGAAGCCATTGTTTTATTTTGAGTAATTGTACTTAAAGTATTAACTAAGCACTGCTCTCCTGCACTTATATGATACAGTGTAATTTCACTCTTATCTATACTTTCAGGCTGTAAATAGACTTTTATTTTTCCCTTTTTTAAAAATAAAATTCCATCGTTTACATCACCTTTATAGTATAAAATTGAACCAATAGGCACTTTTATAAATTTAGCTTCATTCTTAATTTTTTTAAATTCATCTTCACTTAAATCTTTAAAAAAATAGTAATCTTTTAACTCCATCTCTTCTCCTAAAAAGACTACCCTAAATAAATAGGGTAGTGAGTAGTATTCTAAAGTCTTTTAAATTGAAATTAAAATGATAATGTTTGAGTACTTGGTGCAAGTAATGCACCTGCTACTGTTTTACCATCAACTATTTTAGCACCTTTTACAATATCACTTTGTTTTATTTTAGCGAACTTTGCAAGCATTCCACAAACCATAACTTTTCCACCTTTTTTAATAAGTGAATTTATCATATCTCTTTGTGTTGCGTCCATTGGACCAAATTTTGACTGACCACCTTTTTTAAGTGCATAAAATATTGCATCTCCACCTAATAAAACAGTTGTTTTTACACCAGCACCTTGCATTGCGTTTGCAACAGCTAAGCCCATACCTGATTCACTATGAGTAGTTGATTTAACATTTATAAAAAGGTTTTTAAAACCTTCTCCTGCTTGTAATGAAATACTACTGAAAGTTAATACCATAGCTATAATAAGATTTTTAGCTAAAAATTTTGTGTTTTGCATATTTTCTCCTTTTATTTTTTATGCAGTCAAATATTAATATAAATAGATATTTTTTTATGTGATATACCTCACATAACATCTTATGTGATTAATGTATCATTTTTAAACATAAATAAATTAAGGAGTAGGTTATGAAAAAGGGTATTTTATTTTTACATATGTTATTAGCATTAAACATTTTAGCTTTAGCTAATGATAAAAGTTATGATATATGGAGTTATCTTTTAAATCCTCACAAATCTGATGAGAAATTAAGAGAGTTAGCACTTAAAAGTGATTTAAAATCTATACCTAATAGTTTAAAATCATTAAGAGTTATTATGGATAATGATAAAGATTTGACAGTCGATAAAATTAAACTTGGTAAAATGCTTTTTAATGAGACTAAATTATCTTATAAAGAAGATATTAGCTGTGCATCTTGTCATAATTTAGAGAGTGGTGGAGATGATAATTTACCCACAGCAATTGGAAATAATGGACTTGAGAATCCACACCATATAAATACACCAACAGTTTTAAATGTAGCACTTGCTAAAGAGCTATTTTGGGATGGGCGAAGTAAAAGCTTAAAAGATCAAGCTAAAGGTCCAATTGAAGCACATTTTGAGATGGCTATGACACCAAAACTTGTTGAAGAGAGGTTAAATGATAGTAATTACACTAAAATATTTCAGAATGTTTATAAAACTAATAATATAACATTTGATTTAGTTTTAAGTGCAATTGCAACTTATGAAAAGACTCTACTTACAAGAGGTAGATTTGATGAGTTTTTAGATGGTAATTTATATGCACTTAGCAAAAATGAGGAAGAAGGATTAAAACTTTTTATCACTAAAGGGTGTATAAAGTGTCATAGTAATATGGGTTTAGGAGGAGGATATATGAGAAAATTTCCACTAAGAAGACACTCTATTTGGTCAATAATAGGCTCACCAAATACCAAAAAATTATTAAAAGATTACTCTAGCGTACTTATTTTAATGGAAGATAGAGTACAAAGTGATAATCGCTATGAGACGCTTATTGAGTATTTAGGAGAAGATAGATTAAAATTATTATCTGATGGTTTTTTTGAGTATTATGAACCACAAAAACGAAAAGAGATTATGAGTAGTATTGGCTGTAAAAGCTGTCATAAAAATATTACACAAAATGATAAATTAAAACCTATTGCTTACCCATTTAAAAATAGTGGAGAGTTTTTAGGTAGGGGTAAAGGTAGGTCTAGTAGATATTTTCGCGTTCCAATTTTAAGAAATATATCCAAAACAGCACCATATTATCATAATGGCGAAGTTAAAAAACTAGAAGATGCTGTTAAATTAATGGCTCAACATCAATTAGGACAAAATTTTAAAGAGATAGAAATTAAAAAAATAGTTGAATTTTTAAAGAGTCTTGATGGAGAGTTAGTTGATTATATTAAGGAGTTTTAATTAACTCCTTTTTTTATATTATTTTTTGCTTTCAAATTTATATCCAATTCCTCTAATATTTTTTATTTTATTTTTGCTAATTATCTTTTTTAAATTATTTATATAGACTCTAATAGAACCTTCACTAATATTTTCAGATGGATTCCATAAATAGTCAATTATCATCTCTTTTGTAACGATTTTATCTCTATTTTGAAGTAACAATTTTAAAAGAATTGCCTCTTTAGGAGATAAATTTAAGTTTTTATTTTCTCTTTGTAGTTGTAAATTAGCAAAATCAAATATAGTGTTTTCGTCTAATTTAATCGTTTTAATTTGAGGTTTATATCTTGCAATAATTGCTTTTATTCTAAATAATAACTCATCTAAATCAACAGGTTTTTTTAAAAAATCATCACAACCTGAATTAAATCCAGTAGAGAGTGACTTTTTATCGTTTAATGAAGTTATAAATATGGCTGGAGTTTTATCTCCAGCTTCTCTTAACTCTTTTAAAAAATCAAAACCATTAATGTAAGGTACATTTACATCTAATAGATATAAATCATATCTATTTTGGAAACTCTTATTTAATGCTTCCTCTCCGTCGTAAGCTAAATCTACACTAAAATTTTCCTCTTCCAAAAAATCTTGCATAGTTTCAATAAAAAGTTTATCATCTTCTAAAATCAGAATTTTATTTGACACTCTCTATACTCCAAGATAACTCTTGACCTGCTAAGATTGGAACTATATTTCCATATAACTTAGGAACACTAAATTTTTCTTTTACTAAAACTACCTCTTTTTGTGGAGGAGTTATATTATAGATTTTTTTTGCATTATTACTTACAAATTTTTGTAAATTATCTAATTTATTATGTTTTTCAAAAAGCTCGGCTAATGCTTGAAGTGTAACTGGTGCTGTAAAAACACCAGCTGCACCTAATGCTCCCTCTTTTGCCTCTTGTGAGTGTGGAGCTGAATCACTTCCAAACATAACTTTTGGGTGTGCATTTAGTGCTAATTTTAAAATAGCTCTTCTATCTTTTTCTCTCTTAAGAACTGGTTTACAAAATAGATGAGGATTTAATTTTCCACCAGCTACATCATCAAAAGTATAAAGAATATGGTGAAGTGTAATAGAAGCGTATAAATTTTCGTGCTTATCTAAAATTTTTACAGCCTCTTTTGAACTAATATGCTCCATTATAATTTTAAGTTTTGGAAATGCCTCTGCTAATTTTTCATAAACAGGGATAAATTCAGCTTCTCTATCTAAAAAGAAACCATCACTCTCACCGTGAATAGATAAAGGAATTTCAAGTTCACTCATAGCTTCAAGCGTTGGGCGTAACTCTTCTATATTAAAATTAACTACACCACTCTCACTATTAGTTGTAGCTCCAGCAGGATAAAGTTTCACAACTAAAATTTCATCTTTTAACTCTTTTAAAAATTCATAATTATAATCTTTTTGAAAAAATAGTGACATATATGGTTTAAAATTTTCACTACTAAGTGCTAAAATTTCATCTCTATATTTAAAAAGAGTCTCTTTTGTCGTAATAGGAGGAGTTAAATTTGGCATAACTAATGCAGCCGAATAATTATCACTTGTAAGTGGTGTAACATTTTTAAGCATTTCACCATCTCTTAAATGTAAATGCATATCAAGAGGCGAATTTAATATAAGTTTCATATCTATCTCCTAATTACTGTGTTTTTAGAAATTATACAAGTTATAACTTTAAATGACTTTAATTTTATTTTAACTATTATTTGATATTATTTTCAACTTAAAAATTAAAACAAAGGATTTTTTATGAAAAAATTAGCATTAATGTTAGCATTAGCTGGAGCAACGGCTCTTTTTGCATCAGACGGAGCAGGGTTGTATAAAAAATGTGCTAGCTGTCACGGGGCAAAAGGTGAAAAGAAAGCTTTAGGTAAATCAGCAGTAATAACTGGATGGGATGTTGCTAAAACAACTACTGCATTAAATGGTTATAAAGATGGTAGTTATGGTGGTGCTATGAAAGGTCTTATGAAAGGTCAAGTTAGTAAATTAAGTGATGCAGATATTGACGCATTAGCTAACTATATTCACGGTTTATAAGAAATATTTGGGCTTTTTGCCCTCTCTAAAAATTATAAATTTACACTACTTCTACATTATCTTTATTGATATATTAATACTATTTTAACTATTATTTGATATAATTTTTGAATTAAATGATCTAAACAAAGGAGTTTTTTATGAAAAAATTAGCATTAGCATTAGCAATGGTTGGAGCTACAAGTTTATTTGCAGCAGATGGAGCAACACTATTTAAAAAATGTGCAAGCTGTCACGGGGCAAAAGCTGAAAAAAAGGCTTTAGGTAAATCACAAATAATAGCTGGATGGGATGCTGCTAAAACAACTGCTGCATTAAATGGTTATAAAGATGGTAGTTATGGTGGTGCTATGAAAGGCGTTATGAAAGGTCAAGTTGCAGCATTAAGTAGTGCAGATATTGATGCATTAGCTCATCATATCGCAGGTTTATAAGATTTATTAGAAATCTTTGGGCTTTTGCCCAAAAATTTAACTATCTCATAGGAATAGTACAATGACAAGCTATTTTGTGTACAAATCTGTGTCTTGCGTTGTTATACTCTGAACTTTGAAAATTCTTCCACATTTCAGATAACTCTTCGTGTCTATAATCTTCCATACATTTTCCATTAGTAAAATTATTAATTCTTTGCTCTTTATCTTTTAAAAGTTCTATATTTATTTCTGTTTTTAATTTTTCTAATTTTTCTTCTAATTTTTCTCTAAACTCTTTATTACTTTTTCCAAAAAAGCTATCTAAAAAACCTATCTCTTTAGCTTCAAATGTACTTAAAGTTTCACAATGATCCATTAATTTATTAGCTATAGATTCACCAACTCTTTCAGGAAGTAATTTAGTCCAATATTCAGACCCATGTAATCCCATTTTTTTATAGTGAGGATTTAAAATTATACCTTCTCTTGCATATACTATATCAGAAGCTAACGCTAATATTGCACCTCCAGCACCAGCATTTCCGTGCATAGCAGAGACTACAATTTTATCTCTTGTAATAACTATATCTCTAATTAAATCATTAATTGCATTTATATTTTCCCAAGACTCTTCAACAGGGTCTTTAGAGTTTTCTATAACATTTAAATGTATTCCATTAGACCAAATATCAACCCCTCCCATAAGAACCAAAATTTTTGTATCTCTCTGTTTAGCTTTGAATAGAGCTGTTCTAAGTCTCTGACACTGTTTAGTACTCATAGCACCATTATAAAAATTAAATTCAATATAACCTATGGAATCTTTTTCCGTATAAATAATTTCTCTAAAAGTTTTTCTATCACCGAAGTTATCAAAAGGTGAAATTTTAGATTCTGTAATATTGTGAGGAAGATTTATTCCTTCTCTTTTCAAAGACATTTTTGCAGGTAATTTTATAAAATTTTTAGATTTTAAATGTGTGATCCAGAGAGCACCATCAATAGTTCCTAAACATATAGCATCATTTCTTGTTGCTAAAATCTCTTTAGGTGCACCTTTAAAAAAATCTTCTCTATGCGCACCAAAAAGTCTAAACTCTTTTCCTAAAATATTATCTGGAACTCCAGGTGAACTATCTGCTGCTTTAATTTTTCTAATGATTAAATCTGTATCATCTTTTCCCCAATTTATCATTCTTTGACTTTTTTTAATAGGGTCTATCCAACACCCTTTTACATTAGGATCTGAATAATCTAAAACTCTAGGTATAAAACTATTTTTATTTGTTAAATTTTTTTCAAAATTTTCAACAGCTTCAACTAATCCTTCAATTGCAGCTTGAGTAACTTCATGACGATAAAGTTTACTTTTTGAAATATCTCGCATTTTAAAATTTTTACTAGCCCATATATCACCAGCATCCATCTCTTTAGCAGCTTGTAAAATAGTAACTCCCCACTCTTTTTTTTGATTTAGTATAGCCCAATCAAGAGATGACGGACCTCTATCTCCAATAATTCCTGGATGGACTATAAAACAGATATTTTTACTCCATATACTCTCTGGAATAGCTACTTTTAATATAGGTGCTACTATCAAGTCAGGTTTAAAATCATCAATAGCACTTTGCATTAATGCATCTTTATTAGGAAGATTATGTGCTATATGAATATTAATTTCATAATCTCTTCTTTTTAACTCAAGTTCAGCTCTTTGACTAAGACCATTATGTGCTGATGTAATGAATAAAATTTTCATCTCTTTTTCCTCTATCTTTTATTTAAACTAAATAATTATCATAAAGTTATTGTAGTATTAAATAAAATTATAAAATATAAATCTAAACAAAGAACTTAGTATTATAATTAGTTATATTATTAAAAATTAGAAGCAAGGAATAAGAGATTTATGGATTTATTTGTTGTAATTATGGCCGGAGGTGTAGGATCTAGGTTTTGGCC
>JADGEE010000048.1 GCA_016744535.1 Campylobacteraceae bacterium | reverse complement strand
ATTATAACATTTTAATCTATTTTGTTAAATAAAATAATTAATTAATTTATTTAAATATTTTATAAAAAAATCATTATCTTAAAAAAACTTACAAAAAAATCACAAATTTATACTGTTTTTTAAGCAAATTTAAGTTTAAATCTATAAAAAGTCACTATTTTTTCATTTTTCTTTTATACAATATAGTATTTTATTTCAAAAAGTGAAAAAATAGTGAAAAAAAATAGAGTTAATTTTGCTTAAATGATTAATCAATTATAGTGGAGAAAAAATGAATTTAGTTAAAATCTTAAAAGAGTTAAAGAGTGGTGAAATTAGTTTTATTAAAAGTTTTAATAGTGAAAAAAAATTAAATTATCAAGAGTTATATTTAAATTCTCTAAAAGCACTCTCCTTTTTAAAAGAAAATAATTTAAAAAGTGGAGATAAGTTAATATTTCAATTTAATGATAATGAAAATTTTGTAGTTATATTCTGGGCTTGTTTAATTGGTAAAATTATTCCAGTTCCACTTAGTATTGGAAATAATGAAGAGCATAAATTAAAATTGATTAAAATTTATAATTTTTTAGATGAAGCTTATATAATTAGTGATACTGATATTAGTTCAAAATTAAAAAATTTAAGTGTAGATAATTTAAATATTATAAACTTTACATCTATTATTGATAGAATTGATAAATATAAACCTTATAAAGATATAGAAAAGATTGAAGAGGAGGAGATTGCTTTCATTCAATTCTCTTCAGGCTCAACAGATGAACCCAAAGGTGTAGTTTTAACTCATAAAAATCTACTTCATAATTTAAAATCATTTAGTATTAGTGCAAATATAAATAGGGTAGATTCTTTTTTAAGTTGGTTTCCATTAACTCACGATATGGGTCTAATTGGTTGGCATTTAGTACCACTTTATAATAATGTTAATCAAACTTTAATTCAAACAAATTTATTTGTTAGAAAGCCAAATATTTGGCTTGAAATAGCTAATAGATTTAAATCTACTATTTTATGTTCACCAAACTTTGGTTATCGCCACTTTTTAAAATTATTTAAAAATAATGTAAATTGGGATTTATCAAATATAAGATTAATTTTTAATGGAGCAGAGCCAATTTCAGCAAATTTATGTGATGAATTTCTAAATAAATTATCAGATTATGGATTAAAAAATAATACTATCTATACAGTTTATGGTTTAGCTGAAGCTTCTTTAGCAGTTTCTTTTCCTACTCCTGAAACGAAATTTAAAAAATATACATTAGATATTAATAGCCTTTCAATTGGTAATAAAGTTAAAGATGTAATTAATGGTATAACTTATGTAGATGTTGGGTTTGCGAATTATGAGTTTGAGATTAGAATTATTAATGAGAACAGAGAAGTTTTAAAGGATAATTTTGTAGGATATATAGAAATAAAATCCAAAAGTGTGATGCAAGGTTATTATAAAAATGAGAAAGCAACAAAAAAAGTTTTAAGAGATGGGTGGCTTGATAGTGGAGATTTAGGATTTATTAGAAATAAGAGGTTAATTATTGTTGGTAGGGCTAAAGATTTAATAATAATTAATGCAAATAATTACTATCCACACGATATAGAGAGAGTTGCTACTGAAGTTGAAGGAATAGAGTTAAATAAAATTGTAGCTTGTGGAGTTAGAGATAAAAATAATGAGAGTGAAGATTTAATTCTATTTGTACTCTTTAAAAAAGATGAAAGTGAATTTATAGAGATAGAAGAGAAGTTAAAAGAGTATATTTTAAAACAAATTGGATTGGTAGTTAAAGAGGTTGTTTTAGTTAAAAAAATGCCGAAAACTACAAGTGGAAAGTTACAGAGATTTAAATTAAAAGAGAAATATTCAAAAGATAAATTAAATAACAATACTTTAAAGATATTAATAAATGAGGCTGAAAATTTAATTGATGAAAATGAAGAGATAGATATTAATAAGCCACTACTTGAACAAGGCTTTGATTCTATTAAATTAATTGCTTTTGTAGAAAAGGTTTCTAAAAAATTAAATATAGATACTCAAATTACAGCAATATTTGATTATCCAAGTTTAAAAGAGTTTGCTAACTATTTGATAGATGAGAAAAAAGATAATTATAATAGTATAAATTTTCAAGAGAATAGTGATATAGCAATTATAGGAATGGGGTGTCGTTTTGCAAATGCAAATAATCCGAAAGAATTTTGGGATTTACTTAAAAATAGCATCGATATAGTTGGTAAAGTTCCTAAAAATAGATGGGATAGTAATTGTTATGGGAGTTTCTTAAGTGATATTGATAAATTTGATAATAACTTTTTTGATATTTCAGATATTGAAGCTACTTTTCTTGACCCTCAACAGAGAATTTTATTAGAAGTTACAATGGAGGCACTAGAAAACAGTGGAATAAATACAGATAACTTAAAAGGAACTAAAACAGGGGTTTTTATAGGGATTAGTAATAGTGACTATGCTATGCGAACTCTAAGAGATAAAAATAATATAGATGCTTATTCACTTACAGGAAATATGTTAAGTACAGCAAGTGGACGAATTTCATATACTTTTGGTTTAAATGGAGCGAATATGTCAATTGATACCGCTTGTTCCTCCTCATTAACAGCAATTCATTTAGCAATACAGAGTTTACAATCAAATGAATCTACTGTAGCAATTGCAGGTGGTGTTAATTTGATTTTAACTCCAGATGTGCATATAGCTTTGTCACAAACTGATGCCATTTCAAAAAGTGGCAAGTGTAAAACATTTGATAGAGATGCAGATGGTTATGTTAGAGGTGAAGGGTGTGGTATTATAATTTTAAAACCACTTCAACAAGCTTTAAAAGATAGTGATAATATTTTAGCTATTATTAAAGCTAGTAGTATTAATCACGATGGTAAAAGTAATGGTTTAACTGCACCAAATGGACTAGCACAACAAAATTTAATAAGAGAGACACTCTCAAAAGCAAACTTAAAACCAAGTGATATAAGCTATATTGAAACCCACGGAACAGCTACAAATTTAGGTGACCCAATAGAGGTTAATGCTATCTCAAATATTTTTGATAATCTATTAATAGGTTCTGTTAAGAGTAATATTGGACATTTAGAAAGCTCCGCTGGAATAGTAGGAATTATTAAAAGTATTTTAGTATTAAATCACGAAATAATTCCACCAAATTTACACTTTAATAATCCAAATCCACACATCAATTTTAAAAATATAAAAGTAGTCGATAAAAAAATTAATTTTAAAAGAGGAGATAAAGTTAGATATATTGGAGTTAGTTCATTTGGATTTAGTGGTACAAATGCACATGTCATATTATCAGAAGCTCCAAAAATAACAAAAATAAAAAAGAAGTTTTCATATAAACTATTAACTCTATCAGCAAAGAGTATTACAACACTTGAAAAAGTTGTTATTAATTTTGAAAAATTTTTAAGAGATAGTGAGTTTTATTTAAATAATATTATTTACACTGCCTCAATAAGAACCCACTATAAATATAGAGTTGCATTTTTAGGTGAAACTAAAGAGGAGTTACTAGAGGTAATAAATAGTTATTTAAAAGGTAAAATTAATAAAAATTGTTTTATAAAGTCAATTAATAAAGATATAATTTTATCTAATAATTTTAAAACTAAAAAAGATTTTGAAAATTTAGCACAATTCTATGTAAATTCTAAAAATATTAATTTTAGTGAAATATATAAAGGTTACAAAGTAGTTTTACCAAACTATCCATTTGATAAAAAAAGTTTTTGGATAGAAGATAAAAATAATAAAATAAAATTAGAGGAAAAAAGAGTGAATTTAACACTTCAAAGTTTAAAAGATATGATTTTTAAAATAAATTCTGCAATTTCGATTGAAGATAATGCAAAACTTTTTGAGTTAGGTTTAGATTCATTAGGTTTACTTCAACTTAGAAATTTTATTAAAAAAGAGTTTAAAATTGAAATTGTAGTAAAAGATTTTTATTCAAAATTAACAACTTTAACTAAATTATCAAATTATATTAATAATGAAAAAAGTAGAATTAATATTTATAGTAAAAATAATAATATTAATAAAGATTCTTCAAGTTCAATTGAAGATATTTTCGTAAAACAGATTGATTTAATGAATAATATATTTAAAGAGCAATTGAAAGTTTTAGAAAACTCAAAAGATATTAAATTAAAAAATGATAATAAATATAGTAAAATTTTAAATTATAATTTATTAAAGCAGATAAAAACAACAAAAGATAATTTAACTTTAACTCAAGAGAGTTTTATTAATAAATTTATAAAAAAATATAATTTAAAAACTCTTAAATCAAAAAATTTTGCAAATATTAATAGAAAAAAATTAGCTGATTGGATTCATACAATTACATTTAGAAGTTCAATTAAAGAAATTATTTATCCAATAGTTGCTAAAAGTGCAAATGGAAGTAAATTTATAGATATTGATGGAAATGAGTATTTAGATTTATCAATGGGATATGGCTCAAACTTTTTTGGACATAATCAAGAGTTTATAAATAAAAAAATCTCTAAAATTTTACAAGATGGCTTTGTATTAGCACCACTTAATCCATTAATAAGCGAAACAGTAGGTCTTATTACGGAATTTACAAAAAGCGAACGAGTCTGTTTTACAAATAGTGGAACAGAAGCTGTAATGGCAACTTTAAGATTAGTAAGGGCTATAAACAAGAGAAATAAAATTATTAAATTTAAAGGTTCATACCACGGAACTTTTGATGGAGTTTTAGCCACTACTAATGAAGATATTACAACTCCTATAAGTTTAGGAATCCCTAATGGAATGGTTGAAGATATAATTGAATTTAACTATGGAAGTGATAAAGTATTTGATTATATTAAAGCTAATTCTGATGAAGTGGCAGGGGTTTTAGTTGAGCCAGTTCAAAGTAGAAGACCTGAATTTGTACCAATTGAGTTTTTAAGAGAATTACGAGAAATTACTAAAAAATTTGATATTGCTCTAATTTTTGATGAAATGATTACAGGATTTCGTTACGCAAAAGGAGGAGTTCAAGAGATATTTAATATAAAAGCTGATGTAGGAATTTACGGAAAAGCTATTGCAAATTCGATGCCAATAGGAGTAATTGCTGGAAGTAGCAGATATTTAGATGGTTTTGATGGTGGATTTTGGGAGTATGGTGATGATAGCTTTCCTCAAAAAGATATGGTTACTTTTGGGGGAACTTTTTGTAAACATCCTTTAGTCTTAGCCTCCATTTGTGCAGGATTATCTGAAATGAAACAAAAAGATTATCATAGTGAGATAAATTTTAAAACTAAAAAGTTTGCTGATGAAGTAAATGAATTTTTTGAGAGTGAAAATATTCCAATAAAAATAAATCATTTTGGTTCTCTTTTTAAATTTGAATCTTATGAAAAATATGCACTGGTATTAAATCCAATTGAGATGAACCTCTTCTTTTATATTTTAATGTATAAAGGAGTTTATACTTGGGAAAAGAGAATATGTTTCTTTTCAGTTGCTCATTCAAATGATGATATTAATAATTTAATTAAAAAAATTAAAGAGGTGATTTCCGAATTAAGAGAGGGGGGCTTTTTTAATGAAAATATAAACTATGAGTTAATTCCAGCTACTTCATTTCAACATAGACTATTTGTTTTAAGTCAATTTAAGCAATCAAATTTAAATTATCAACAAAACATCGCTTGGAAGGTTGAGTATTTAAATATAGATAAAACTAAAAATATATTTCAAAAAATCATAAATAGACACGAGAGTTTAAGAACTGCATTTGAATTTAAAAATGAAAAACTCTATCAGAAAATTTATAATAATGTTAAAATTGATTTTAGAGTAGTTGAGGCTAATGAAAATGAAATTAAAAATTTAATTTATAATTTTACACATACACCTTTTGATTTGAGTAAATCTCCTCTTATTAAATTTTTAATAATTAAACTCTTAAATAATAAATATATTCTAGCAATTTCCAATCATCATACTATTTTTGACGGAGGCTCAATTGATATTTTAATAAAAGAGTTTGAAGCATTATATAGAGATGAAAAATTAATAGAGTTAGAAAAACAATATAGTGACTTTGCAAAAGAGTATAGTGATTTTTTAATTAGTAAAGAGTTTAAAAAACAAGAAGTTTTTTGGTTAAATAAGTTAAAAGATACTAAAAATTTAAATCTTCCAATTGATAACTCTTATCCATCAATTCGCTCAAATATTGGAGATATAGTTGAATTTAGAATTGATAAAAAACTTACAAATTCACTTAAAAAATTAGCAAAAAATAGTAATGCAACTATAAATATGATTTTAATTGCATCATTTAATATAATGCTCTCTAAACTAGTAAACCAAAATGAAATCGTTATAGCAATGCCTGTAACAAATAGAGAGTATAACTACTTTAATACTATTGGAATGTTTGCAAATACAGTTGGTTTAAAAACAAATATAAATTTAAATTCCTCTTTTGATAATTATTTAAATGAGATAAAAAAGGAATTATTAAATTTAATGGATAATTTAAACTATCCATTGGAAATACTATTTGAAAAATTAGAAATTAAAAGAGACATAAGCAAAAATCCTCTTTTTAATACTATTTTTGTTTATGAAAAATCTAATAGTAGAGATTTAAAATTAAATAATCAAAATTTTCATAGATATAAAATAAAAAAAGATAGAGTAGATTTTGATTTAACCCTAGAAATTATTGATAATGGAGAGATTTTAAATGCAAGTTATGAGTATTATAGTGAAATTTTTGATAAAGAAAGTATTAATAGATATGTAGAATATTATAAAAATATTTTAACTACTATCTCTAGCATCAATAATAACAATACAAAAATAAAAAATATAGATATGTTAGGAGTCGAAAATAGGTTGATAACTTCATTTAATAAAACTCAATCTTCACTTATAAATAAAACTATCATAGATGTATTTAATGAACAAGTTATTAAAACTCCAAATAATATAGCTTTAATTTATAAAGATACACAATTAACTTATAGTGAATTAAATATAAAATCAAATGAAATTGCAAATTATTTAATAGATGAATTTGATATTAAAGGTGATGATTTAATAGCTTTAATATTAGATAGAAGTGAATATTTAATAATTTCAATTTTAGCAATTTTAAAAGCAGGTGGGGCTTATATCTCAATTGACCCAACTTATCCAAAAGAGCGAATAGATTTTATATTAGAAGATGCAAAACCGAAAATTATTTTAAATAATGAAAAGTTAAAAGAGATAAATTATTCAAATAGAGAAAATCCAAATATTAATATAGATACTAATAATTTAGCTTATATAATATATACATCGGGAACAACTGGTAAACCAAAAGGTGTTATGATAGAGCATAAAAATGTAGTTGAGCGATTAAAAAGTGATAAGTTAAAATTTGATTTTAATGAACAAGATGTTTGGATAACATTACATTCAAGTAGTTTTGATTTTTTTGTTTGGGAGATGTATGGGGCATTACTTTATGGGGCTAAATTAATAGTTGCAGACTCTAATGAGGTAAAAGATGTAGAAAAATTTTTAAATTTAATAAAGTTACATAAAGTTACTATCTTAAATCAAACACCCTCTTACTTTTATCAATTAATTAAGATTCACAAAGATAATAGTGATTTATCAGAGCATTTAAGATATATTATTTTTGGTGGTGAAAAGTTGGATTTACACTATTTAAAACCTTGGGTTAATAAATATCCATTAGAGGTTATAAAACTTATTAATATGTATGGAATTACAGAGACAACTATTCACGTAACTTTTTATCAAATTCAAAAAGAGGATTTAGAAAAGAATCGTAGTATAATTGGAACTCCATTGCCAAATACTCAAGTTTTTATATTAGATGATAATTTAAAGCCTGTACCTATTGGTGTTATTTCTCAAATGTATATTAATGGAGTAGGAGTTGCAAGAGGTTATTTAAATCAATATGAATTAACAAAAGAGAGATTTATAAATCATTCAAAATTTGGCATAATTTACAATAGTGGAGATTTAGCTAAATATTTAAGTGATGGTAATATCGAATATTTAGGTCGAGTTGATGAACAAATTAAATTAAGAGGATTTAGGATTGAACTTGATGAAATTAAAAATACTATCTTAAATTACCCTCAAATACTTCAAGTAGAGGTATTACTAAAAGAGATAAAAGATGATAACTACTTAGTTGCCTATTATATCTCTTCACTAGAGATAAAAAATATTGAGCTAAGAGATTTTTTATCTAAAAAACTACCTGAATATATGATTCCAAATCATTTTATTAAAGTTGATAAATTTAATTTAACTCCTAATGGAAAAGTAGATAAAAAATCATTTCCTAATTTTGAGTTAAAAAAGAGTGAATATATAGAACCAAAAGATGAGTTGCAAGAAAAACTAGCCAAAATATTTGAAAATATTTTAAATAATTCAAAAATTAGTATAAATGACAACTTTTTTGAGTTGGGTGGACAGAGCATTAAAGCTATGCAAATTTTATCAAAAATTTATCAGAGTTTAAATATCAGAGTTAGTTTAGAAGATATTTTTAAATATCCAACAATTAAAGAACTCTCATATATTATTAAATCAACAACAAAATTTAATGCACCAAAAATAGAAGTTTTAAAAGCAGATAGTTATGAACTTTCATCTGCTCAAAACAGACTTTGGGTAGTTGAACATCTACAAGAGTTAAGCAGTGCTTATAATATGGCTGGAGTATTTGAGATAGAGGGTGATTTAAATACTCAAATTTTAGAAAAATCAATTCAAGCTTTAATTAATAGACACGAAATTTTAAGAACAAATTTTTTAAGTGATATACCAAAACAGATAGTAAAAGATAGCATTGAATTTAAATTGAAAACTTTAGAGTTTGATAATTTGGAGTTAGCTAATATTTATATAATTAGTGAAGCAAAAAAGCCATTTAATTTAGAGAAAGATTTATTAATTAGAGTTATTTTAATTAAAGTTGATAATTCAAGTAAACTTTTTATTAATAAACACCATATTATAAGTGATGGTAAATCAATTGAAATTATGTTAAGAGATTTAAGTGAGTATTATAGTGCTTTTAGTCAAAATAGAAAACCTAATTTATTAAAATTAAAGTTTCAATATAAAGATTATTCAGCTTGGCAAAATAGCTTTTTAACCTCTAATCAATCACTTGAAGATAGAGAATATTGGTTAAATAAATTTAAAGATAAGCCAAAACCTTTAAATATATTAAATAAGATTAGACCTGAAAATTTAACTTTCAATGGAGATGAAATTATTACAAAAGTAGATAACTCTATCTTTATAAAAATAAGAAAATTTATAAAAATACAACGAGTCACTCTATTTACATTTTTAAGTTCTGTAATTAAAACTTTTTTATATCTTCAAACAAAAGAGAGAGATATTACAATAGGTTCAGTAATGGATACTAGAGATGAGTGGTTAGAGAATCAAATTGGTTTTTTTGTAAATACTATTGCCCTAAGAGATATTATAAATCCAGAGGATAATTTTTTAGCAATACTGCATAAAACTCAAAAGAGTCTTTTAGAATCTTATTCACATAATGGTTATCCATTAGATAAATTAGTTAGTGAACTTAATTTAAAGAGAGATTTAAATCGCTCACCTCTTTTTGATATATTACTCTCTTTTGAAACTATTGATTTAGAGTATAAATTTGATAATTTAACTCTTAAAAGAGAGGACTTAAATTTAAAAAATTCTAAATTTGATATTAACTTTCACTTTAGAGAAATTAATGATAAACTTTTTTTAACACTTGAGTATAGAGTTGAACTTTTTAATGAGAGTGAAATTATTAAAATTAGAGATGAAGTTTTAGAACTTTTAAATACTTTAATAGATAATAATAAGCCTATCTCAAATATAAAAAAATTTAGTTTTAGTGGTTTAGATAGCTATAATTTAAAGGCATTGTTTGAAAATAAATAATGTCTTTGTTTATGATAAATTACATAACATTATAGTATAATTTTTTCATAAAAAAATCACAAAGTTAAATATAAAATATTAATAATAAAGAGGTAAAATTGAAAAAAATTATAAATTTATTAAAAGAGAAAAATGAGTTAAAAATAATAGATGAAGAGTTAGATATTTATCTTGAAATTCCTCATATCGCTTATATTGAAGTTAAAAAAGATGATTCTAAAGCTATTTTATTTACAAATCCTATTGATAAAAAAAGTGGTAAAAAATTTGATATACCGGTTTTGATGAATATATTTGGCTCACTTAGTAGAGTTAAACTATTAATTGGAGATTCAAACGAAATTGCAAAAGATATTGAAAAACTACTTCACTTAAAACCACCTGCCGGTTTTGGTGCAAAAATAGATATGTTTAAGACTCTCTTTTCACTAAAAAATGTATTTCCAAAGAGATTAAATAAAAAAGGGCAATCACAAGAAGTTATTAAATTAAATGAAAATATTAATTTATATGATTTTCCACATTTAACAACTTGGCATTTAGACGGTGGACCTTTTATTACGATGGGACAAATATATACAGAGAGTTTAGATGGGGAAATGAAAAACTTGGGAATGTATAGATTACAAATTTATAATGAGAGAGAATTAGGACTTCATTGGCAAATACATAAAGATTCAAATCATTTTTTTCACGAATATAAAAAAGCTGGTAAAAAGATGCCTGTTTCAATTGCAATTGGCGGAGACCCACTCTATACTTGGTGTGGTCAAGCCCCTCTTCCAATAGGGGTATTTGAGTTAATGCTTTATGGATTTATTAAAAATTCCCCTGCAAAGTTAGTAAAATCAATTACAAATGAGATTTATATTCCTGAAGATGTAGATATTGTAATTGAGGGATTTGTAGATACTGATAAATTAAAAATAGAGGGTCCTTTTGGTGACCATACGGGATATTATACACTAGAAGAGGAGTATCCTGTTCTTGAAGTTAGTGCAATTACTCATAAGAAAAATCCAATCTATTTAGCAACAGTTGTTGGAAAGCCTCCATTAGAGGATAAATATATGGGCTATTCTACTGGAAGAATATTTTTACCTCTACTTAAAACTACAGCACCTAATTTAATTGATTATTATATGCCTGAAAATGGTGTTTTTCACAATTTAATTTTAGCAAAAATTAAAACTCTTTATCCAGCACACGCTAAACAGATTATGCACGCTTTTTGGGGAGTTGGGCAAATGAGTTTTGTAAAACACGCTATATTTGTAGGAGAAGATGCACCAAAGCTTACTGATGCTGATGCAATAAGTGAGTATATTTTAAATAGAATTAGTGTAGATAAACTTTTAATTACAGAGGGTGTTTGTGACGCACTAGACCACTCAAGTCCAAAAGCTTGTGAAGGTGGAAAAATTGGAATTGATTGTACTGGAGATAAGGTAGAACTAGGAATTGAGATTTTAAGTGATAGTGAACTTTTAGAGATGGCAAAAGAATTAAATTCAAATATTACAGATTTAAAACAATATAAAACTAATACAAAAAATCCAATTATTATTATTAAAGTTAATAAAACAGAGAGTCAAAAAGAGACTTTTGAGAGTTTAAAAATTTTAGATAGATATATAAAAATTTTAATTATAGTTGATGAGAATAAAAATGATTTAAATAATGCTTATATGCTTCTTTGGAGAGTTGTTAATAATATTGACGCAAAAAGAGATATTTTTATTCATAATAGTTTTATTGGAATTGATGCTACAAATAAAAATGAGTTTGATAATTTCGATAGAGAGTGGCCAAACGATGTTGATTGTAATCAAGAAGTATTAAAAAACTTAAGTAAAAAAGGCTTAATTGATATTAATGAAGCATTTATAAAAAAATTTCAATTGTAGGTAGATGATGGAAGAGAAAATTGATAAAGAGTTTTTAAAACAATTAACAATTTTATATGTAGAGGACGAAGATGATGTAAAAGAGCAATTTTCTAGATTTTTAAAAAGAAGGATTAAAACTCTTTATACTGCTAGTAACGGAAGAGAGGGATTAAAACTTTTTAAAAGATATAATCCTGATATTATAGTTACAGATATTCAAATGCCTAAAATGAGTGGTTTAGCTATGGCTGAAACTATAAGAGAGGTAAATAGTGAAATTCCTATTATTGTAATTACCGCTTTTAATGAGAGTGATTATTTATTGAAATCTATTGATTTAGGAATTGATAAGTATCTATTTAAGCCTATAATACCCACTATTTTAATTGAAGTAATTTATCAAAAAGCTAAAAAGTACTTAGAGAATAGTTAAATATAAAATTTAGCTATTTTTATCTCACTTGATTCAATAAATAGGAGTTTTTATTATAATTTGACAAAAAATTTTAAAATCACTATAATTTCCAAAATTTTAAAAATCTACCATATTATTAAATAAGATTTAAGGAGCTTCTATTATGCAAATAAATGGTGCAAGAATGGTAATTGAAGCCTTGCATAAAGAGAATGTTAAGTTTGTTTTTGGTTACCCAGGTGGGGCTATAATGAATGTATATGATGAAATTTACAAACAAAATTATTTTAAACATATTTTAGCAAGACACGAACAAGCAGCAGTTCATTCAGCTGACGGATTTGCAAGGGCTAGTGGTGAAGTTGGTGTTGCTATGGTTACAAGTGGACCCGGATTTACAAATGCAGTGACAGGAATTGCAACAGCTTATGCTGATTCTATTCCTATGGTAATAATTAGTGGACAAGTCCCAACTACATTAATTGGAACTGATGCTTTTCAAGAGATTGATGCCGTTGGAATTAGTAGACCTTGTACTAAACATAACTATTTAATCAAACATTTAGAAGATTTACCAAAAATTATAAAAGAGGCATTTTTTATTGCAAAGACTGGAAGACCAGGACCTGTTTTAATTGATTTACCAAAAGATATAACAGCTGAAATTGGTGAATTTAACTATCCAAAAGAGATAAATTTACAAACTTATAAACCAACTATAAAGGCAAATTTAAAGCAAATTAAAAAAGCAGTAAGTGCTATAAGTGAAGCCAAAAGACCTATCTTGTATATAGGTGGTGGTGCAATTAGCAGTAATTCAACTGCTTTAATTAGAGAATTTGTAAAAGTAACAGAGATTCCAGTAGTTGAAACTTTAATGGCTAGAGGAGTACTAGAACACGACAATCCTCACTTGCTTGGAATGGTTGGAATGCACGGAAGTTACGCTGCAAATATGGGGATGCACGAAGCTGACTTAATGATTGCTTTTGGACCTAGATTTGATGATAGAGTAACAGGAAAATTGTCTGAATTTGCAAAAAATGCAAAGGTAATTCACGTAGATATTGATCCAACTAGTATTGGAAAATTAGTTCATATAGACTTTCCAATAGTTGGTGATTTAAAAGAGGTATTAAGTGAAATTTTACCTTTAGTAAAAAAGAAAAATGATAAAGAAAAATATGCTAATTGGAGAAAAATTATAGAAAATTACTCAAAAACTCATCCAATGAGTTTTGAAGAGGGATTTAATAAAGTAATTAAGCCTCAATGGGTAATTAAAGAGACTGGCAAAATTTTAGGAGATAAAGCGATTATTTCAACAGATGTTGGACAGCACCAAATGTGGACTGCACAATTTTATCCTTTTGATAGACCAAGACAATTTTTAACAAGTGGTGGGCTTGGAACAATGGGTTATGGTTTTCCTGCTGCAATTGGAGCAAAAAGAGCATATCCTGAAAAAGTAGTAGTCAATTTTACAGGTGATGGCTCAATTTTAATGAATATTCAAGAATTAATGACAGCAGTTGAGCAAAAATTACCAGTAATTAATATAATTCTAAATAATAATTACTTAGGAATGGTCAGACAATGGCAAACTCTTTTTTATGATAATAGAATCTCTGAAACAAATTTAACAGTACAACCTGATTTTATAAAATTAGCTGAAAGTTTTGGTGGAGTTGGGTATAAAGTAGAGACAAAAGAGGAATTTGTAAAAGCACTAGATAATGCAATAAAAGCAAACAAAGTAGCATTAATTGAGGTTATAGTTGATAGAGATGAGAATGTTTTACCAATGGTGCCAAGTGGTGGTTCACTATATGATATGATACTTGAATTGAAGGATGACTAATGAAAAATAGAAGAACAATCTCAGTTATAGTATTAAATGAGCATAGTGTCTTAGCTAGAATTTCAGGTTTATTTGCAGGAAGAGGTTATAATATAGAGAGCTTAACAGTAGCACCAGTTCCAAATAGTGAACTTTCTCGTTTAACAATCGTAACTTTTGGAAATGAAAATATACTTGAACAAATTTCAAAACAGTTAAATAAGTTGATTCCTGTTTTAAAAGTAATTGAACATAAAGATATAATTGAAAAAGAGATGGTTTTAGTTAGATTTCCAATTGAAGAAAATAACTGTATTACTGATATTGACACACTTTGTAGAGTTTATAATGGACAAATATTAAATGTACCTGAAAATTATATAGTAGCAATGGTTGCTGATTCTCCTGCAAGAATCGAAAATTTTATAAAAGCAGTTAAGAGATATCATCCAAAAGATATAGTAAGAAGTGGTGTTGTAGCGGTGGAAACTAATTAAATGAAGCTCTCTTATATAGTAAAATTTCTAAATTTAAATGTTAATTTAAAAGATGATTTAGAGATAATAGCTTTAAATACTCTAAGTAATTCAAAAAGTACTGAATTAACATTTTTTAATAACAGTAAATATATAAATGAGTTAAAAGATACAAAAGCTAGTGCGATTTTAATTAATAAAGAATTTGTAGATTTGCTACCAAAGACTGTAATAGCTTTAATTACTGATGAGCCATATTTAGAGTTAGCAAAACTCTCAAAACTATTTGCAAAACCTTTAATCCAAAAAGATGGTAATGTTGCAAAAACTGATGATAACTCGACTATTATGTCAAATGTCTATTTAGGTAAAAATGTCAAAATCGGTAAAAATGTAACTATTATGTCAAACTCTTTTATTGGTGATGAAGTTATTATAGAGGATAATACAATAATCTATCCAAATGTAACGATTTATAGAGATTGTAAAATCGGAGCTGATTGCATAATTCACGCAGGAGTTGTTATTGGAAGTGATGGTTTTGGATTTGCACATACAAAAGATGGTAAGCACATTAAAATCTATCAAAATGGAAATGTTATAGTTGAAGATAGCGTTGAAATTGGAGCAAATACAACAATTGATAGAGCAGTTTTTGGTTCAACTATAATTAAAGTAGGAACTAAAATTGATAATTTAGTTCAAATTGCACATAATTGTTTAATCGGTGAAAACTCTATTATAGTTTCACAAGTTGGTATTTCAGGCTCAACTGAACTTGGAAAAAATGTAATAATGGGTGGACAGAGTGCAGCAGCTGGACATCTTAAAATTGGTGATTTTACAACTATTGCTGCACGAGGTGGGGTTACAAAATCAATAAAAGGTGGTAAAACTTACTCTGGATTTCCATTAATGGAGCATAAGAGTTGGTTAAAACTTCAAGCAAAAATTTCAAAATTTAATAAGGAGTGACAAATGGTAAATAATGAACTTTTAAAAACAATCCCTTTAAGTGGAACAGATAAAGGCGTAATCTCTATCTCAAATATGGATGAGCCTTATGGCGAAGGTAGTAATTCTGTTGTGAGTATAGGTATATCGATTAAAGGTAATGATAATAATCCTGATTGGAAAGCACACATTCCTTATGAAAACATAGATGAAGTAATTGAAGCTTTAAAAGAAGCTAAAAAGAAGTTTGGAAAATAGCTTTTTTATAATTGAGATGGAATAAAAATTGTAAATTCACTTCCATTTTCTATATTTTTAACTTCTATTTTTCCATTTAAATTTTTTTGAATTAGATCTTTAGACATATATAAATTTAATCCATCCCCTTCTCCAACTTCTTTTGTTGTAAAGTATGGTTCAAAAATTTTATCTTTTACATCTTGTGGAATACCGCCACCATTATCTCTTATTTTAATAGAAAATTTATTATCAATTTTTTCTATTAATAACTCTATTTTAGCACCAAAATTTTTATTATTTTTAGATTTTAAAATAGCATCTTTTGCATTGTCTATAATATTTATTAATATTTGAATAAATTCATTATAATAGCTATGAACATTATATTTTTCATTAGTATACTCTTCATTTAAATTTAAATTTATTTTTTTACTATCTTCTACTATAGTAAATTTTAAATTAATATTTTGTTCAGATAAAATATCTAAAAGAATAACAAGTGCCTCTTTTGAAGCTTCAATAAGATTGAAGTCTTTTTTTTCTTTACTTTCTCTAAAAATTTTTGAAAAAGTATTAATTGTTTTAGATAAAAATTGAGTTTGTGATACTATCTTTTTTGTAACTTCTTGAACATACTCTTTATCAACTTCATCTTCTAAGTACTCTAATTCCAAATTTTGTGCAAGTAAACTTATAGCATTTAGTGGTTGTCTCCAATGGTGTGCAATATTATTTAAAATATCTTTCATTGCACCTTCTCTTATCTCTTTAAATTGTAATCTCTCTAACTCTTTTTTATCATTTAAATTTTTTGCTATGATAGAGACCATCTCTATTATATCCATAAAACGAAGTGGTTTAAGTAAAAATCTACTTACACCTAAATTTATTAATTCTAATAGATAATAAGATTCATTATGTGCTGAAGTTATAATAATAACTTGATTTTTATTTATAGATTTAATAATTTTAACTAACTCTATACCATTTAATTTAGGCATTTGAATATCAGTTATAACAATATCATAAGAGTTTTTTTTGTAAAAACAGAGTCCCTCTTCTCCATCCATTGCACAATCTAAATGGTTAAAAATTTTTTTCAAAAAAGTTTTAACTTCATTATGAAGCTTTACATCATCTTCTACATATAAAACTTGTAACTCTTTAACTAATTCTTTTAAAGAAAAAATATTATCATTCATTCTATAACCTTTTTAGTACAATTAATATATTATAGCAATTAAATATGATTCTCTTGTGATATTCTGTTAAATTTATTTTTTTGGTATCAAAAATGTTACTTTAAACTTTTAGGTAATAAAATTATAAAGCAAGCACCTTTATCTCTATTTTCTAACTTAATTGTACCTTTTAAATGTTTTTCAATAATAACTTTAGAGATATAAAGTCCTAATCCTGTACCTGTTTTATTTTTTGTAGTGAAATATGGTTCAAATATCTTACCTATCAATTCATTTGGAACTCCATTAGCATTATCACATACATATATGTATATATCTTTATTGTTACTTTTTACACTTATTGTAATAGTCCCATTTTTAATCTCTCTATCTCTTATAACATCTCTTGCATTATTTATAATATTTAATAGAACTTGAATTAACTCACTAGTATAAGTTGTTATTTTTTCATTAAATCCTATATCTAATAGTAGTGAAATATTATTATTACTTAATGATTTACCTATAATATTTAAAACTTCATTAATAATTATAGCTATCTCTTTTGTGATTTTTTCTTTATTTGGTTTAAAAAAATTTCTAAAGTCATCAATTGTTTTTGATAGATATCTAGTTTGTTCGTCTATTTCAATTAATGCTCTTTGTATTTCATTTTTATTTAAATTATTTAATGCTATATCTAAATGAATATTATTTGATGCCATTGATATTGTAGATATTGGCTGACGCCATTGATGTGCTATTATCGCAATCATATCACCCATTGCTGCTTGACGGGATTGAGCTATTATTAACTCCTCTTTCTCTTTTAGTTCTTTTTCTTTAAATTTTCTCTCTGTAATATCTCTTGCAATATTTATTAAATATACTTTTTCATCTAATTTTATTTTATTTAAGCCAACTTCAACAGGAATAAGAGTTCCATTTTTCTTTTTAAATTTAGTTTCAAAATATATATAACTATTTCCATAAAAAATTTCATTTTCTTTTACACACTCATTCAAGTCTTCAAAATTTTTAAATTTCATATCTATATCTAATAGACTTAAATTAAAAAGTTCA
The DNA here is from genome assembly GCA_016744535.1 of Campylobacteraceae bacterium. GTDB lineage: Bacteria > Campylobacterota > Campylobacteria > Campylobacterales > BB28 > BB28. The sequence goes on along the minus strand of JADGEE010000048.1, from coordinate 2,610 downwards.
TCTTTTGAAAAACCAAGCATTTTAGGGGCAGTATCATTTGTATTTATAATTTTTTTTGTTTCATTATCCATAATAAGTATAGTATCACTTGAGTTATCAATTACAGTTTTAAAAAGTAAAAGTTTATCTTCATACTCTTTTTTTTCTGTTATATCATAAAAGATAGTTACAATTTCATTTGTTGAGAGTTTATATATATAATTTTTAAACCATCCTTCTAAATTATCGTCTTTATATTTAAAAACTTGAAAAAAATTAGATTCTTCATTTTTATATACTTTTTTAAAAGTATCAATTAACCCAACATCTCTCATTTTAGGTAAAACTTTTAAAATACTATTTCCTATAATTTTTCTCTTATCTATTTTAAATATATTTTCAGCGGATTTATTTAAATCTACAAATATAAAATTTTCTCCATTATCAATTGGTGCATATACTATAACACCACTTCCCGCATTATTAAAAAGCCCTCTATATCTATTCTCATCTATACTTAATTTACTTTGTAACTCTCTTTGTTTTAGAATATAATTATCTATTTTTTTTAAAGTAAAAATTAAATAAATTATTAAAAAAAATAATAAAATTAAATGAAAAGAGTAAAAATGCATAGAATTAAAATTTTGTAACTCTACATTTTCAAAAATAAAAATAGAAATAAGTAGAGAAATAATTAATATAGTTATTAGAAAATATTTAATTAATTGATTTTTAAAAATTGACACCAGCTACCTTTAATTTAATTTAATAATTAACTTAAAAGGTAGAATAACAGAAAACTATTTAAAATTATTTAAAAGTAAATTTTTTATATTAAATTATTTACTTTATCTTGTAATTTTAATTGACTTAAATGTTCAGCTTTTACTAAATAGTTTTTAATTTTCATATTTAAAAGCCCAAGTTCCATTGCTTCCATTAGTGTAGCTTTTTTTAAAGATGAAAAAAGAAGTAAAAATTTTGCTTTACTATTTCTATGAGTTTTTTTATACTTTTTGAAAAAATCTTTTATATTCAAAGTTCTCATTTCATAGTCTAATATTATTAAGTCCTGTTTTTTTAAAGATTTATCTAATAATTTTTCAGGTGAAGTATATCCATTTACTTTATATCCTGTTGTTATTTTTTCAATATTATTTTTCATTGTAATCATCTCATTCATATCACTATGAATTATAGTTATAGTTTTATTATTTATAATTTTTAAATAATCTAATAATTCAAATAATTTAGTATTTTCTTCACTTAGTTCTTTTGTAGTATCAACAGATTTTAAATAGTACTCTAAAAAGGTTAAGGTACTAAATCCACCTTTAATTCTAGATTCTTCAAAAAATTTTTTTAGTGGTTTAGATACTTTAGCTTTTTCCCACATTATAGTATCTAATTCATGACATTTTGCATTTAATACATTTAACAGTTTCTTATCATAATCTACATAAATATTTTCAAATTTTCCAATAAAATCTTCATAATACCTATCCTTAAAATTTTTAAGTATTATATTTAAAGATTTTAATTCATCTTTTGAGGTAGATAAATTATGCATTAAATCTGCATATTTTTTATTTTCACTCTTAAATTCATTTAATATTTGAGTATACTCTAATGTATCTTTTTTAATTTTTTTTAATAACTCTTTTTGAGATTTTAATTTAGCATTTAATGATTTAGCTTTTTTAGTTGAAACTTCAATAGCAATTTTTAAATCTTCAACTATATTATAAAAATACATATAATCTTCTTGTAAATGTAAAAATATCTCTTCATAAGCTACTTCCATTGGAAAGCCCATTCTTTTAGAAAAAGCTTCATAAATTTTTTCTACATTCAATAGAGAATTTTTACTCTCTTCTAAGTTAGATATTCTTAGAGTAGGATCAATATCCATTAAGTTATTATAAGCAGTCATCATAAATCTTTTCATTCTTTGATAATCTAACTGTTTTTTCTTTTTTAAATCTTCTGCATTGTCGTCTATCGCTTTTGTATATGAACTTACATACTCTTCTATACACTCATCAATACTCTTTTTTAATTCTATTTCTTTAGTTTGAGTGATATTTTCTTTTTCTATATCATCAGAAATTTTGCTATTTTTATTTCCATCTTTTACTTCCTCTTTTACTTCCTCTTTTACTTCTTTTTTATCTTTTATTTCTACTCTATCTTTAACCTTTTCTAAAAGAGGTATTAAAGTTTTAGTTAATTCGCTTTGTTTAAATGGTTTTGCAATAGTCCCTATAACTTCAAGCTTATCTATCTCCTCTTTTGTCATTGTAGATATTTCGGTTGAAAAAAGTATAATATCAATATCATTTCGTAAAGATTGTACTTTTAACTCTTCTATTAACTCAAGACCACTCATTACAGGCATATTTATATCTAAAAAAAGACAATCTATATTTTTATTTTGTTGTATTCGCTCAAATGCTTCTTTTCCATTTGACGCCTCTTCAATACTACTATTACAACCCATTTTTTCTAAAGTATTTTTTATTACTTTCCTCATAGTAGCACTATCATCTACAATTAATATATTCATTACCCCACCTTATATTAACTTTTAATTAAAATTAAAAGTATTATATAATTTGTTTTATTTAT
>JADGEE010000002.1 GCA_016744535.1 Campylobacteraceae bacterium | reverse complement strand
ATATTAATTAAGATAAAATGTCCCTTCAATAAAGAGTTAGACAAAGAGCATAAATGAAAAATAAAATATTTAAAACAAATAAACTACCATTTATAGAAGCTTCAATTTCAATATTTTCATTTATTTTGTTTAAAAATGAATAATTAATATTTAATAGAAAATTGCTATAATTCTAAAAATTTAAAAAAATTTAAAAATATATAAGGAGTTTTTATGCAAAAAGAGCCAATGACTAAATATGGTTATGAAAAAATTACAGTAGAGTTGAAACATTTAAAAGAAGTAGGAAGACCTAATATTGCAAACGAGATTGATGTAGCAAGAAGTCACGGTGATTTAAAAGAGAATGCAGAGTATCACGCAGCAAAAGAGAAACAATCTTTTATGGAGACTAAAATTTCTGAATTAAGTGATCTTGTTAGTAGATCTCTAATTATTGATCCATCAACTCTAGCACATACAAAAATTAGTTTTGGTTCAACTCTAACAGTTATGGATATTGATACTGAAGAGGAGTTTACTTATACAATAGTTGGGGGTAGCGAGAGTAATCCAGATAAAAATTTAATCTCTTATTATTCACCTTTAGCAAAAGCACTATTAACGAAAGAAGAGGGTGATGAAGTAAGCGTAAAATTACCAAAAGGTGCAGTAGAATTTGAAATTTTAAAAGTATTTTATAAGGAGATAAATTTTGAAGATTAATATTAAAAAATTAAATGAAAATGCAATAGTTCCAAAATATCAAAGTGATGGTGCAATTGCATTTGATTTGCACACTATAAATGATGTTAAATGGAAATTTGTTGAACCAAATTTATATGAGGCAGTAATTGATACAGGTTTAGCTTTTGAAATTCCAAATGATTATGGAATGTTTATTTTTCCTAGAAGTGGAACAGGATTTAAATATAATGTACATTTAGCAAATGGGACAGGATTAATTGATTCAGATTATAGAGGTGAAATAAAAATAAAATTAATTTCAATTCACGATACTATGCCACCAGAGTTTAGTGCAAACAATAGAGTTGCACAAGCTAGTATAATTCCCATTATTCAAGCTACATTTAGAGAGGTAGATAAACTTAACCAAACTAATAGAGGTGATAGTGGTTTTGGAAGTACAGGTATTTAAATGAAAATTTTTATTTTATCAACATTGCTTCTTTTTTTTATTGGTTGTACAAATTTAGGAACTAAAGTTATTTGTGAAAATGGAGAGTGTCAAGTAGAGGAGAATGTAAAACAGTGATTAATATATCAATTATTGGAGCAAGTGGTTATACAGGACTTGAATTAGTAAAAATTTTATTAAATCATCCAGAGTTTAAAATAAATTATATGGCAAATAGTGAAGGTGGTGTAAAACTTAGTGAGCTTCACCCATCAATGAACAGTGTTTTTGAAATAGATATAAATAAATTAAATATAGATAATGTTGTAAAATATTCTGATTTAGCTTTTTTAGCTCTTCCTCATAAAACCTCAATGGCTATTGCAAAGGAGCTTTTAGCTAGAGGTGTAAAAGTAGTAGATTTGTCGGCTGATTATAGATTAAAATTAGAGACTTATGAAAAATATTACACTTCTCATATGGATAAAGATAATTTAAAACAGTCAGTTTATGGATTACCTGAATTTTTTAGAGAAGATATTAAAAATTCAAATTTAGTTGCAAATCCTGGGTGTTATCCAACGGCTTCACTTCTTGCTTTACTTCCATTTACAAAATATTTAGATGAAAGTTTGCCTATATTTATAGATGCAAAGAGTGGACTTAGTGGGGCAGGAAAAAAATGTAATGATTTAACTCAATTTGTAAGTGTTAATGAAAATATAATAACTTATAATCCAATGAATCATAGACACGAACCTGAAATAAAAGAAAAATTATCTATTTTAAAAGAGAAAAATTTCAGTATTAATTTTATTCCTCAATTAATTCCTGTAACAAGAGGAGAGTTAGTTAATTGTTATGGAACTATAAAAGATGAATTTATAAATATTAATCCAATAGAGATTTTAAGAGATATTTATAAAGATGAAAAATTTATTAGAATTAAAGAGAATGCAGTTGATATAAAATCAACTTCAGGTACAAACTTTTGTGATATTTTTGCAAAAGTAAATGATAAAGCTATTTTTATAAATGCATCAATTGATAATTTATTAAGAGGAGCATCTTCTCAAGCTGTTGTAAATGCAAATATAATGTACGGTTTTGAAGAAAACTTAGGAATACCTATAATTTCTTATGTACCATAACAATAATTACGAATTAAAAGAGGGAGCTATATTAATTGCTGATGTTCATTTTAATGAAAATAGGCAAGAATTTGAAAAGTTTTTAAATTTAATAAAAGAGAAAAAAATTAAAACTACACAAATTATTTTATTTGGTGATATATTTGATTTACTAATTTCACAAATTAAATATACTATAAAAGTTAATTATAAAATAATTCAACAATTAGACGAGATAGCAAAAGAGATTGAAGTGATATATTTAGAGGGAAATCACGATTTTAATCTAAAACCTATTTTTAAAAACATAGAAGTTATTCCAATATTTAATCAACCTTTAAAATTTAAATTTAAAAAAAATCAACTTTTGTTTAGTCATGGAGATATAAATATAGGTTTAAATTATAAAGTTTACTTAAATATCATAAGAAATAGAACTATTTTATTTGTATTAAACTTTGTCGATGGTAAACTTTTAAAAAGCAAAATTATAAAGAGTATTTTTAGTTGGCTTAAGACAAAAGAAGTTTGTAAAAAATTTGATACTTTTAGTAATTTCGTTACTAAACGATTAAAAAAATTTGAAAATTTATCTAATATTGATTTTATAGTAGAGGGACATTTTCATCAAGGTAAAAGTGTAAAATTTAATAACCTTTTATATGTAAATATTCCATCTTTTGCTTGTGAAAAAAGTTTTTTTATTATAAAATCAACATTAGAGAGTTTTTCATTCTTTAAAGTAAGTGTAAGGAGCTTTGATGTCTTCTAAGAAAGATAGTTCGTTAAGAGTTGGCTCAAATGAGTTGGAGTTGGTGGATTTTAGGATATTTAAAGAGCAAAATGGTAAAGTTTATGAGGGTATTTATGGTGTTAATGTCTCGAAAGTTAGAGAAATTATATCTTTACCAAAACTCACTGAATTACCAGGAGTTCCAGAATTTGTAGAGGGGATTTTTGACTTAAGAGGAGTTGTAATTCCTGTTATTGATTTAGCAAAGTGGATGGGAGTGATAGTCCCTACAACAGTCGATATAAAGCCAAGAATCATTATTGCTGAATTTAATAATGTGTTAGTTGGTTTTATAGTTCACGAAGCAAAGAGAATTAGAAGAATTAATTGGAATAGTATAGAACCTGCCTCTTTTAGCACAGGTCAAGGAATGTTGGATAAATCAAAAATTACTGGTGTTACAAGAATTGAAAACAATGAAGTTCTATTAATACTTGATTTAGAGAGTGTTGTTCAAGAGTTAGGTTTTTATCAATCAGAAGTTGAAACTGATTTAGTCATAGAAAAATTTGAAGGTATGGCTTTAGCACTAGATGACTCTATGATAGCTAGAAGACTTGTAAAAGATGCCCTAGAGAGAACTGGTTTAAAAGTAATTGAAGCAACAGATGGTGAAGAGGGCTTAGCGAAGTTAGAAGAACTTTATAAAACTTATGGAAGTGATTTAAATAAACATTTAAAAATTATAGTAAGTGATGTGGAAATGCCTAAAATGGATGGTTTTCACTTTACAAAAAATGTTAAAGATGACCCAAGATATGCAGGTATTCCAGTAGTTTTTAACTCTTCAATTTCTGATGAATTTAGTGCTTCTCGTGGACTAGAAGCTGGTGGAGATGCATATTTGGTTAAATTTGATGCTACAAAATTTTACGAAGAAGTCGCTAGCTTATTAAAAAAAGAAGCTAATAATGCATAATTATAAGAAAGGAAGCTAAATGGAAGATATGCAAGATATATTAGAAGATTTTCTTGTTGAAGCATTTGAGATGATAGAACAGCTTGACCAAGATTTGGTTGAGCTTGAGAGTAATCCAGATGATCTTGATTTATTAAATAGAATTTTTAGAGTTGCACATACTATTAAGGGTTCTAGTTCATTTTTAAATTTTGATTTTTTAACAAAACTTACTCATCATATGGAAGATGTTTTAAATAAAGCGAGACACGGTGAATTAAAACTAACTTCTGATGTTATGGATGTAGTTTTAGAATCAATTGATATGATGAAGGCACTACTTGAGCATATTAGAGATAGTGGTGGTGATAAAGATAGTGGTGTTGATATCGATGAAGTTGTTCCTAGACTTGATGTAATTTCAAGTGGAGGAGTAGCAGCTCCAGCCCCTACTTCAGAACCAGTTCCTACACCTGCAAGTGAAACTAAAAAAGAGGATAGTGGAGAAGATAAGCCTTTAGAAATTGGTGAAGAGTTAGATTATGCGAATATGTCTCCTGAAGAGATTGAAGGAGAGATAGAAAGACTCTTAATGGTTAGGCAAGATGAAGATAAGAGAAGAAGAGAAGCTAAGAAAAAAGCTGGAGGTAGTGAAACATCGACTCCTGAGGTAGAGAGCAAACCTGAACCAGTATCAACTCCTGCTCCAGTTGCTGAGAGTAAACCTGTAACTCCGACTCCTGCTCCAACACCTGTCGTTAAAAAAGAAGAGAAAAAAACACCTGCAAAACCTAAAGCATCTAAAAGCTCAGTTTCAGCAGTTGAGCAGACAATTAGGGTTGATGTTAAGAGACTTGATAACTTAATGAACCTTATTGGAGAGTTAGTTCTTGGTAAAAATAGACTCTTAAAAATCTATAATGATGTAGAGGAGAGATATGAGGGAGAGCAATTCTTAGAGGAGTTAAATCAAGTAGTTTCTAGTATTTCTCTTGTTACAACTGATTTACAAATTGCTGTTATGAAAACAAGAATGCTTCCTATTGGAAAAGTATTTAATAAATTTCCAAGAATGGTAAGAGATTTAGCTAGGGATTTAAATAAAAAGATTGAACTTATTGTAAGTGGTGAAGAGACAGAGTTAGATAAGTCAATTGTTGAAGAGATTGGCGATCCACTTGTACATATTATTAGAAATTCATGCGACCATGGTATTGAGATACCTGAAGTTAGAGTTGCTAATGGAAAAGGTGAAGTTGGTACGGTTGAGCTTAAAGCTTATAATGAAGGTAACCATATTGTTATTGAAATTAAAGATGATGGTAAGGGAATTGACCCAGAAATAATAAAAGCTAAAGCACTAGAGAATGGAATTATCAACGAGAGAGAAGCTGATTCTATGAGCGACAAAGAGGCTTATATTCTTATATTTAAAGCTGGTTTCTCAACTGCTGCACAAGTAACTAATGTTTCTGGTCGTGGCGTTGGAATGGATGTTGTAAAAACTAACATTGAAAAATTAAATGGTCTTATTGATGTTGATAGTGAAATTAATGGTGGTTCTGTTATAAAACTTAAAATTCCATTAACACTTGCTATTATTCAAGCACTTTTAGTTGGAGTACAAGAGGAGTATTACGCTATTCCTATTGCTTCAGTACTTGAAACTGTGAGAATTAATTTTGATGATATTTCTACAGTTGAGGGTAGAAGTGTTTTAAGGCTTAGAAATGAAGTTTTACCACTTGTAAAATTAGCTGATATATTTGGTGTAAAAGAGGTATTTGATAATAGTGAACATGTATATGTTGTCGTAATTGGACTTGCTGAGAAAAAACTAGGAGTAATCGTCGATTCACTTGTAGGTCAAGAGGAGATTGTTATTAAATCTCTAGGAGATTACCTAAAAGGAATTGAAGGAATAGCAGGTGCTACAATTAGGGGTGATGGTTTAGTTACACTTATTATTGATATTGCTGCACTTATGGATTTAGCTAAAAATGTAAAAGTTAATTTAATTGAAAAAATGTCTGGTGGAAGTACTAAAAAAGCTAAAAGTGGACCTAGTGATTATACAGTCTTAATGGTTGATGATTCGAAAACAGATAGAACTATTATGAGGAAATCACTTGAGCCAACTTCTATAACAATGATTGAAGCTACAAATGGAGTCGATGCACTTAGTATGTTAAAAGAAGGTGATAGTGACGTTGATTTAATGCTTATTGATATAGAAATGCCTAGAATGGATGGATATACTCTCGCAAGTGAAATTAGAAAATATAATAAATTTAAAAATATACCTCTAATTGCAGTTACAAGTAGAACAAGTAAAGCAGATAGAATGAGAGGTGTTGAAGTTGGAATGACTGAGTATATTACAAAACCATATTCACCTGAATATTTAGCAAATGTTGTAAAAAGAAATTTAAATTTATCATAAAGGTATGAAATGGATAGATTAAAAGAGGTAATGAATAATCAACAAGAACAACAAGATGTGGATTTAATAGAGACAGAGAATGTTGTTCAATTAGTTGGTTTTTTTGTAGGAGAAGAGGAGTTTGCTGTTCCAATTTTAAGTATTCAAGAGATTATTAAACCAGTTGAATTTACAAGAGTTCCTAGTACACCAGATTATGTATTAGGTGTTTTTAATTTAAGAGGAAGTGTTATTCCTTTAATTGATTTAAGATTTAAATTTGGTTTGCAAGATGCAAAACAGAATGAGGATACAAGATATATTGTAATTAAAAACAACAATGAAGTTGCTGGATTTGTAATCGATAAATTGACAGAAGCAATTAGAATTAAAGAGAATTTAATTGACCCTATCCCTGAAACTCACGAAGAGGGAGAGTTGATTTATGGAGTTGGTAAAAAAGATGATAGAATCTTTACTATTTTAAAAATAGAGGGGCTTTTAAAAAGAACTTGGGATTTACCTGAGGCTTAATTAATTTTAACACTCAAACCTCTATTTATTCAATTATCTTTTCTTCTATCTCTTCATTTTTTTTAAATAATCAAACAAATTAATTAAGAGGTTTTAATGTCTTTAGATAAGAAATTTAAATTAAGTGAAAAAAATACAAATATCAAAATTGAATTTATAGCAGGATTTACAACATTTTTAACAATGTTATATATCATTCCTGTGAATGCTTTAATTTTAAGTTCTACTGGGATGCCATTTGAAGCATTAATTACTGCAACAGCATTAATTACAATAATATCTACAATATTAAATGGAATTTACTCAAATACCCCTATTGCTATGAGTGTAGGAATGGGAATAAATGCCTATTTTGCTTATGGATTAGTTGGAGGAATGGGAATATCTTGGCAGAGTGGTTTAGGAGTTGTATTTATTTCAGGATTAATATTTTTTATTTTAACTCTAACTCCATTTAGAAGAGTAATAATGAATAGTGTTCCAGTTGATATAAAGAGAGCTATTAGTGCATCTATAGGAATGTTTTTAGCCTTTATTGGATTAAAACAGATGGGTATTATAGTCTCAAATTCATCTACGATAGTAGCTTTAGGAGATTTTAGTAATATCAATACTTTAATAGGAGTAATAGGAATTTTTATACTCTTTGGGTTATATATTTTAAATACTAAAGGTTCTTTTATTTTATCTATAATATTAACTTCAATAATTGCTCTATTTTTAGATATTTGGTCTATACCTGAATATTTACTTTCAACTCCAGCCTCAATTGCTCCAATTGCGTTAGAGCTTGATATTAGCTCAATTTTATCACTCTCATTTTTACCAATAATTATAATTTTTATGATAACTGACTTATTTGATTCTATTGGAACTTTATCAGGTATTGGACATCGTGCAAAAATTAATAACACAGATATAGAAAAAACTTTGCAAGTTGATGCTTTTGCAACAATGGGTGGAAGTATGTTAGGAGTTTCAACTACAACTTCATTTATGGAGAGTGCAAGCGGGGTTGAAGAGGGTGGAAAAAGTGGTCTAACAGCTATTTTTACAGGTCTGTTTTTTATATCAACTCTTTTTTTACTTCCAATTTTTGAAGCAGTTCCACCAAATGCAATTTATCCAGTTTTAGTAATGGTAGGAGTTTTTATGTTCAGTGAAGTTACTAAAATAGATTTTAGTGATAAAGCGATAGCTACTTCAACTTTTGTAATGATTTTAATGATGCCTTTGAGTTATTCAATAACTTATGGAATTGCAAGTGGATTTTTAGTTTATGGATTTTTAACTATTATCAATAGAGAATTTAAAAGATTAAATTTAGGTCTTTTTATTTTAATAGTTATTAGCTTAATAGCTTTTATATATAGATAAGGATATATTTTGAGGTATATAAAATATTTAGTTTTAGTGATGTTTATTTTAAGTTTAAGTGGCTGTATTAATATTAGAGTTATAGAGGGTGATTTTAACTCTACTGATGGTTCTAGAGAGTATTATTACGATACATTAGAAGAGGCTTTAAATGATGGGGCTATTAGTAAAGATGAGTATGAAAATATTAAAATTATAAATAGACATTAAACAAATCTAAATTATGACCGATTATAAAATTAACAAAACACAACATAAGGATTTATTTATGAAAAGGTTATTTGTACTAGCACTTATTAGTTTCAGTTTATTTTTTGGGGGATGTTCATTTAATACAGTTACAAATACTACGATAGAGAAAACAGATAGAGTTAGTAGCTATTAGTTTTTTTCTCTATCTAAATGTGATATTTCTATCTTCTCTTTACAATTTGAGCAAAAAGACATATCTTTTAAAGTTTTATTGTTACACTTTGTACACTCAATTTTCACTTCGTATCCACAATTTGCACAAAATTTATCATTATGATTTATTTTAAATCCACAATCAGGACATAGAGACTCTTTTAATCGTCTATATGCGACAGCATTTTTTGAAAAAATTGATTTTTGAATATAATAGACTATTCCTACAAAAATGGTAATTATTAAAGCTAGTAAAAAATAGTAAATTAAGTATCTAAATATTACAAATTCACTTGCTAATTTTATTAAAAACTCTATTATATTAGCGGGTAAAATATTAGATATTATTTTAAATAAAACTTCTAAAAGTAAAAAAGAGATACCACTTAAAATAAAAGTAAAAATAATTGTATTTTTGCTATCTTTGGCTTTTAATTTAAAGTATAATTTCAAAATAATTAAAAATATAGGTAGAATAAAAATTAACTCTAAAAGTCCCAATTTAAAATTATAAATATATATCTCTTCTTTATAAAATTTTTTAGCATTTTTATAATTATTTTTTAATAACTTTAAATTATTATCTATTTTTAAGATTAAATTATCTCTATTATTTTCAAATTGTTTTAAATTACTCTCTAAATTTAATCTTTTATCTTCATAAAATTTAAAATCACTCTTTAATTTTTTATAATCAAAATTTTTACTATCTAATTTAAAAATTTCCTCTTTTATAGATATATTATATTTAACTAATAGGTTATTTATTTTATTTTCTAGTTTGTTAATTTTTTTACTATATGTTTTAATATTTTTATTTAAAATTATAATATTTTTAACACTTAGAATCACTTTATAATATAATTTTTCTAAATTAAAATCTCTATCTAGTTTTGTAAACTCACAATTTTTATTATTTAAATTTTCTATTTTTTTAATATCAGAATCTACAATATCAGAGACACAATAAGATGGATATTCTATTTTCTCTAATAACTCTTTTTCTATATCATTAAATATAATATTACCTACTGTGATTATAAATATCGACATAAAAAAAAGTAAAATGTAACCTAAAAAGGTTGTCTTTTTTTCAGAAATTATTTTATGTTTTTGCATAATAGCTCCTTATTTAGCATTTTGCTAATCTTTTAGTATAATTATCTAAACAAAATATCTTATTGAAGCAAATCCATAGACACTAGTTTTAGATAACTCTTGAATATGCTCTTTTGTAACTATTCCACCTAGTGCAAAAATTTTAATATTAGAATTTTTTAAAATTTTTTTTAACTTATCAATGCCTTTTGGTTTGCCTTTGTTTGGAGTTTCAAAAATTGGACTAAATGAAATAGCATCAACTTTTTTTAGTTCACACTCTCTTATTTCATTAATAGTATGTGTACTGCAAATAGTATATAAATTAAGACTTTTAGCATACTCTATTTTATTAAATTGATTTGAAGTTAAATGAACTCCATCAAAATTTAACTCTTTAGCTAAATTTATATAAGAGTTTATTAAAATTTTTTCTATTTTAAATTCTCTTGAGATTTCTATAAATATTTTAGCTAACTCTTTGTAGTTTTTACTCTTTTTATCTCTAAAACATACAAAATTAGGCTTAAAATTTTGATAGACTTTAATTAAATTATTTTTAAATTGAATTGGATTATTTGTATAATATTTGGAGTCAGTTATTAGATAACTTTTTAATCTCATTTGATATATCTTCTAAAAGTTTTGTTTGCTTTTTGCTCTCTTTATATCTGTTTATATTTAAATTTACAAGTTCAAGAATTACTACAAATATTAATCCTGTAATCGAGCCTACGATAGATGCAATTATTGCAGTTAAAAAACCAAAGTTATAAAATGTTTCAAAAGCAAAAACTGCCCCAAGAAGGGCAATAGCCCAAGCGATTCCAAGTAAAAAATTTACTAGTAATTCAAATAGGGGCTTTTTAAACACTGATTAATGCTCTTCTTCCATCATTACAGCACCTGCAAGATAAACATAAGTTAAAATCATAAAGATAAATGTTTGTAAAAATGCCATAAATAGTAGAATAAAAAATGCTGGAAGTGGAGCTATCCACGGAGCTAACATTAATAAAACTAATAAGAATAAGTCATCACCTTTAATATTTCCAAAAAGTCTAAATGATAGTGAAATAATTCTTGAAATATGTGAAATTATCTCAATTGGAAACATTAATGGAGCTAACCAACCAACAGGACCTGCAAAGTGTCCAAAATATTTTTTAAATCCATTTTCTCTAATACCTTCATAGTTATAATAGACAAAAACTATTAAAGCTAAAGAAAGTGTAAAGTTAATATTTGAAGTTGGTGATTCAAAACCTGGAATAATTCCAATAGCATTTGAAGTAAATACTAAAAGTCCTATTGTAGCTATAAGTGGTAAATACTTTCTAGCTTTTACTTCTCCTAAAACATCAGCACCCATACTGATTACACCTTGTAAATAAGCCTCTACCACATTTTGAGTTCCAGTTGGAACAACTTCCATAGATTTTGTAGCAAGTTTAGCTATGATAAAAACTATAATTACACTTATGGCTAAATGTGATAAAAGAATGAAAGATGGTTCGTGTGAAAATGAACCCAAAAATAGAAACAGTCTATCTTCCATATTAAATCCTTTAGTAATTTTTTTTCGCATTTTAGCTAAAAATCAATTAATGATATATAAATTTTGTTTAAATTATAATTTCAAAAAAAGTTAAAGGATATTTATGTCTGAAGAAAAAGAGCCAAAATATAAAAAATTAGTAGAGCATGTAGATAGTGTTTCGCTTGGAATATCAATTGTAGTAGCTGTTTTAATGGGTGTAGGAATAGGAGTTTTACTCAAAAATTGGACAGGTCAAACTTGGTTTTTATGGATAGGTGTATTTTTAGGAGTCTCTGCAGCAGTATTAAATGTATATAAAGCTTACAAAAAGCAAGTTAGAGAGTTTGATGAAATTGCGAAAAAATATGATTATTAAAATAATATTAATATATTTAGCTGTTGATATAGGGATAGTTCTATTTACTATTTTAGAGAGTAATATGTCGTGGTTTATAAATACTCAAATTGCCTTTTTTAGTTCACTATTAATAACAATAGGCTCATACTTTAGTTTAAAAAAAAGTATAAATACAAGAGTTGCGACTTATGAAGCTAATGAGGGAAACGACCGAGATGAGATTGATAAGATAGAGGATAGATTTGATTTATATGATGATGAAAAAGAGGAGACAAAAAGTGATGAAGAAGTTTTAAAAGAGGAGAAAGCTAAACTTAGAAAAGATATGTTTAAAAATTTAAAATATTCAGGTTCATTTTTTTCCATATATAGAATTATAGGTTATGTTGTTTTAGTTTTAGGGTTTTTATTTTTAACTAAAAATCACTATTTTGAAGTTTATCCATATATATTTGGGCTTTTAGTTGTTCCTATCACTTCAATGTTTTCTATATTTTTTATTAAAAAGTGAATAAAATTTTCTCAATTACTTTTGAGTAATTTTCGTGTTCTAATTTCTGTATTCTTTTTCCAAACTCTTGAAGATTCTCTCCCTCTTCTTTTAAGAGTTTTACTTGAGATATTATTTTACCAGTATCAACTCCCTCATCTACAAAGTGAATTGTAATACCAGCATCGTCAAATTTATCTTCAAAACTTTTTTCTATTGCATTGATTCCTTTATGTCTTGGTAAAAGTGAAGGGTGAATATTAATAGCTTTAAACTCTTTTACAAATTCAGGTGATAAAATCCTCATAAATCCAGCACAAACAACTAAATCAATATTTTTATCTTTTAAATGAGCTATTAATTCATTATTTAATTCAGTCCCTTTTTTACTCTTTAAAATAGTAGTTTTTATATTTGCAATTTTTGCAATTTCAATCCCTTTAGCTTTTGTTTTATCAGTTATACACTCTAATATTTCAACTTTTTCTTTTAAATTTTCTATTATCTTTTGCATATTAGTACCACTACCACTAAATAAAATAACAATTTTTTTCAATTCATTCCTTAATAATTAAATAATATTTAAAATTTTCGTATTATATACTATTTTGAAGGAAGTTTTTTAATTTTTAATTTTTTAATGATAGAAAATGAAAACAGAGAGATTAAAATCCTAATGGATTATCTTTCATATTTTCATACTTTTTATTATTGACAATCTGCCATAATTTCACCTGAACTAACTTCTCCTGCTTTAGCTTCTATAAAAGCAATATAATAATTTCCACTTGTGTAATTTGGAAAAGTTGAAGCATCAATTGTGTAAGGAAAATCAATATTAGTTTCAGTAACTTTATAACCTGTAGATGACCACTCTTTAACTTTTAAATTTCCATAAAAAGAATTATTATAGTTATCATTTTGAGAAATTTCTAATTTTTTACATCTATCGCTAACTTGCCATTGAAAAGCCACTATAGAATCTATATTATTATCAACTACTGCTAAATCCTGAGTAGTCCCGAAATCATCTTTAGGGTATGTATCTTTACTTATAATTGAGCCATTACCAGTCCAAGTATAACCATTTGAAAATTGAATATTTTTTGAATCAATTAATGTTAAGTCATTTTCTGAGACTGTATTTTTATTGCAAGTTACTTCTATATTTGCAAGTTTATTTAAAGGAGTTTGAGAAATTATAGTCGTTGTATTCCAAGTACCAACATTTGGAATAGTAACTTTATTTTTTCCTGATACATTGTAACTTTTGATAGGTGAAAGTGTAGACCAATATTTTGTATGAATTGTAAAATTTTCTATATCTGCTTCTATGTTCAAACTTTTACAATTTCCCTCACTATCATTTAACCACTGAAAAGCTACTGTAGATGGTTTGTCACTAGGTTGCATAACTGCCATATCTTTGTTACATCCCCAACAATTTTTATCAGGTGCTATTAAAGAACCTGCACCATCAAAATTGCTCAATAGTTCATTGTTACTATTTGATGAAGTATTATTATAACTACCTTTTTCAACTCCTTCAAGATGAAGTGTATAACTTCCACTCACACCATTACGGCTTGATACTACTATTGACAAGCCTCCTGGCATACTATTTGAAGTATCATAAGTTATTTTAAAATTATTTCCACTTCCACTGTTATCATCACTATATCGTCCACCTAAATTACCTATTGTATCCAAATTTCCTGTTGTATAAAAGGTAATATTTTCATAACCACCACTATATAAAAAGTTATAAATATCATCTTCATTATTACCTAAATATCCATTAATTGAATCTCCTATATTAACATCTTGAGATTCATCACTATTTGCGTCATTAGAATTAGCTTGAATTCCATCAATTTCTAAATCGTAATTACCATTTCCACCAATACTATTAACCTTTACATAATAAGTACCATCAGAATAAATTGTTTTATTTATCGTTCCACTATATCCATTACTGATATTATAACTACTTTCTATTTGAGTGCCATTAGGGTCATATAATATAATATCAATAACTCCACTGTTAATATGTGCGTTTAGTTTTATATCAATAGTATCACCTGAATTTCCATCAAATCTATGCCAATTGTCTAAGCTTTCATTTATACTAAAATTATCGGATTTGATGTATTTTGCTGTATTCATTGAGTGATTAAAAGAGTGTGTAAAATCTGTAATTCCACTATTATGCCAAGCGTTATAAACTCCTAACTCATACCTTCCTGCACTTCCTTCTATTCTTAAAAAATAATCTCCAGTTGAACCTGCTATATGTTCTATTATTCCAGTATATCCATTACTGATATTATAGCTATAGTCTATTTGATTGCCATAAGGGTCACGTAATATGACATCAACTATTCCACTATTTATATTTGGTGTAAGTGCTATCGCTACACCATCACCTGAATTTAAATTTAATTTATATTCAAAGTCATTATCGTTGCTACTATAAGCTGTTATATTTTCAACTTCATCCCAAGTAACATATTCTTGACTTATTACCCTAATACTTCTTTGTTTCTTTATCGTTGAAGTTGAATCGTTTTTTGTATCACTTACTGTTGAAGTTGAATCGTTTTTTGTATCACTTACTATCGAAGTTGAATCGTTTTTTGTATCACTTACTATCGAAGTTGAACTATTCTTTACCCAAAAACCTCTACCATTTTCAACTATATTATTTGGATTTATAGATGAAATTAACCAATTATTATCAATAAAAGTAAAAACTTTAGAGGCATTATATTTCTCTTTTAAATTCAATAGTGTTGTTTCACTATCATTTGCCAATAGAGACCAACCATTATCAGATGGCTCAAATATATCACTTTTAACTCCAATTGGAAGTTCAAAAGTATCTCTATCTATTTTTGATTTATACCAAAAACCTTGCATTGGAGAAATTGGATTATTTTGTTCCCAAGCATTTTCTCCAAATGTCCAAACAATTTCATCACTCATTATAAAATCAGATACTTCAATAAGAGTGTTTGAATTATTTCCAAGTAGGTTCCAACCTTGTTTAATTGAGGGAGTAGAAATACCAGAAGATATTACATTACTACTTTGACTATCTTCATCAAAAGTTAGTAAAAAACTGAAACTTCCCAGTGCATTACTTGTATCTTCAATTTTAATGAAATATGAATTACTTTTTATATTTTCATATACATTTGAGCCATCAAATGATTTTATAATCATTGTACTAATTTGATTTAAATTATTATCATATAAAGAGGCTTTAATATCTGAAGATGTTCCATTTCCAAAATTCATTTTTAAAGTAGCATTTTTATTTGAATCAAACTTATACCATCTAGGTGGATTTCCTGAATAAGTAAAAGAAAGTTCTTGTTTATCACCTAAATTTATCAAAGTTGCATTTAAATTGTTAATATCTAAATCATCTATTTCCTCATTAGAATTTGAAGCGACATAATTTAAAGTTGCTTCGGGATAATTTTGTTTTAAAATAAAATTTTTAGAAGAATCAAATTGATTATTTTCAAAACTCCAGTTTTCTAATTTAAATGTCGTAGAAGAAGTTAAATCATCACAATATGAACTTTCATCGTCATCAAATATAAGCTTTAATGAATGTTCTATATTATTTTGAAAAATATTAAAACTTGCACCACAAGTAAAAAATTCGCTTGTATTAGGTTCAACTCTTAAAAAAGCTTCATTGTTTTCACTCCATAAATAAACATAAGCATTTTTACTATAACCATCTAAAAAAACTTTTTCTACTGAACTTGATGGCAATTTATCAGAGTAAATTTCCCTTTTGAATTTTTTATTTACTCTTTTAGTAAACTTTATCTCTTTTTGTTCATTTAATTTATGAATTTCTAACATTTCACCTTTAGAAATACTGAATTTTTCACTACCTGCTACCAAATATCCACAAGCTAAAACCGAAAGTAAAACTTTTTTCATAAAAATCCTTTTTTTTATAGCCAATATAACAACTCTTTTGAATAACTTTTCAGATAAATTGCTATAACGACTAACTTATAAGTTTGAATACACCTATTATAGTGTAAATATTACTTAAAATTCAATTATAAGAATTAAATCAAAGTCAATATTACCTTTTATAAAATAACTCTTTAAAAAAGATAAAAGAAGGTAATGAATGCTCACAAACAAGGAAATTAAGGAAAAATTTAAAATTGCTCAAAAAACAATTTATAATTGGCAAAAAACCCGCCCTGAACTTTACCACTACTTAAAAAATGTAGATGAACACTACGATAAATATAGAGAGATGAATATATTGCTTGAAATTTACTCAAAAGAGATAAAAGGAGAATTTAGATCTGAGGAGATATTTTTTATTTTAGATGTAAAACTTAATTTTAGCGAAGTTAGAGATTATGATAGATTTCATACTCTTTTTATTAAAGAAGTCACAAATCAAATAACTGTAATGCCTGATTTTATAATAGAAATTTATGAAAAAATTAAAAAATTAAATATTATTGAAAAGTATATTTTCTACACTAGATTTTCAAAACTAGAGGATATAGATAGGAATGTAAAAAACCAAGAGAGTTTGGATATAATAAAACACTATTTTAGAGAGTTTTTGAAGGATTAAAAAATGAAAATTTTTTTGATGTTAAATTTTTTAATAATATCTATATTTGCAAGTGAAGTATCAACTAAAGATGATATTAATGAGTTAAGAAAAGATATAAGAGAGAGTCATAGGATGATTTTGGAAGTTATGAATAAGAGATTTGAAGCTGTGGATAAGAGATTTGAAGCTGTGGATAAAAGATTTGAATTTATGCAAAATTTAATGATGGGGCTTTTAGCGTCTATTTTTGGTGCTATTGGTTATATGTTTTGGGATAGACAAAAGAGTTTTAAAGAGGCAAAAGAGGAGTATAAAAAAGAGTTAAATGCTCAATTAATAAAA
Organism: Campylobacteraceae bacterium; assembly: GCA_016744535.1. Taxonomy (GTDB): domain Bacteria; phylum Campylobacterota; class Campylobacteria; order Campylobacterales; family BB28; genus BB28. Next base: position 68,999 of record JADGEE010000002.1, on the reverse strand, counting down.
AAGGCTGATAAAAAAACTTTGGAAGAAGTTATAGTCATAATTGAAGAGTTAGCAAATAAAGATGATGTTGTTAAAGATATTTTAGCTAGACATCATTTAAGAGTAGTGGAGAGTTAAAATTTTCGTATTAAATAATATTTTTAGATAAAAAGAAATATATAATTATTATTTTTATAGAATAAGAAAAAGATATGAGAATAAGGAATTTAAATGTTTGAAAAATTTATAGAAAAGTTAAAAAGTGAAAAATTTATTACACTAGAAACTACACCTCCAGCTTCGGCTACTTTTGATGGAATATTAAATAGATTAGAGAAAAGTGGGGCTTTTAAAAAAGTTAATGGTTTTAGTACAACTGATAGTCCTTTAGCAAAATTAAAGTATAACTCTATTTTAGCATCTATTAAACTTCAACAAAAATTTAATAAACCAGTTTTAGCTACAATGACAATGAGAGATAAAAATAGAATAGCACTACAATCAGATATACTTGGTGCAAATGATTTTGATATTAGAACTTTTTTAGCACTAACTGGTGATCCAGCTACAATTAGTGACCAACCAAATACAAAAGGTGTATTTGCAGGAAATTCTTTAATGTTACTTGATATTATAAAGTGTTTTAATGCAGGAATTAATTATGCAGGAAGAGAATTTAGAACAAAACCAAAGAAAATTTATCCATTTTCCGTTGCAAATGCTCACGCAAAAAATCCTAAAACTTTACTAAATAAGATGAGAAAAAAGATTGACCACGGAAGTGTTGGAGTTATAACTCAACCAACTTTTGATATAGATAATGCTAAAAATTTACTGAATTTATTTGAACAAGCTAAGAGTGGATTTGATGATGAGAGAAAAGAAGCACAACTTATTTTAGGAATTTTTCCTATTACAAAACTAAAAACAGCACAATTTTTATCAGCTCACGTTCCTGGGATTTATGTTCCAAAAGAGATAGTAGATAAACTATATATTGCTAGTAAAATAAGTGCAGAGGAGGAGTATAAAGTTGGAATGGAAATTAGTAAAAATTTATTTAAAGAGATTTTAAAACTTCATCCTAAAATGCACATTATGACAGCAAATAAATTTGATGTAGCAAACGAACTTTTAAGTTAAATCTTATATAATACTCTAAAAAAAAGGCTAGTTAAATAATGAAAAATGTTCCTATTATTGTTTTAGATTTTGGCTCTCAATATACTCAATTAATTGCTAGAAGATTAAGAGAAAATGGAGTTTATTGTGAAATTGTTCCATATAATGAAAAAATAGAGAGTATAAAAGAGAAAAAACCAAAAGGTATTATTTTATCTGGTGGTCCTGCAAGTATTTATGCTAAGGATGCTTATAAGATAGATAATGTTATTTTTGAGTTAAATTTACCAATACTTGGAATCTGTTATGGAATGCAACTTTTAACTGAGCATTTTGGTGGTAAAGTAGTTCCTTCAGAACATCACGAATATGGAAAAGCATCAATAGAGTTTGATGAGATTCACGGTTCAATTTCGCCAATTTTTAAAGATATAGAGAGTGGTCAAATAGTTTGGATGAGTCACGGAGATAGAGTTGAAAAATTACCTGATGGATTTAATAAAATTGCACACTCCGAAAACTCTCCTTACTCTGCGATTGCAAATGAAGATAAGAAAATTTATGCAGTACAATTTCACCCTGAAGTGACACATACTCAAAATGGTGGTATCTTTTTAAAAAATTTTGCAATTGATATTTGTGGATGTATTAATGATTGGAATATGCACAATTTTGCTGAGTCTGAAATTGAAAAAATAAAAGAAAAAGCAAAAGATGGTGAAGTTTTATGTGGTGTTTCAGGAGGCGTTGATAGTACAGTTGTAGCAACGCTTTTACATCAAGCAATTGGAGATAGGTTAGTAGCTGTTTTTGTTGATAATGGACTTTTAAGAATGAATGAGAGAAAAAAAGTTGAAGCTATGTTTAAAAAAATGGGAATTAAATTAATTTCTGTTGATGCAAGTGATCTTTTTTTAAGTAAATTAAAAAATATAACTGACCCTGAACAAAAAAGAAAAATAATAGGTGAAACTTTTATTGAAGTCTTTGACAGTGAAGCTAAAAAACATAAAAATATAAAATATTTAGCACAAGGAACACTCTATCCTGATGTAATTGAATCAGTTTCAGTAAAAGGTCCATCAAAAACAATTAAATCACATCATAATGTTGGTGGGCTTCCTGATTGGATGACTTTTGAATTAATTGAACCATTAAGAGAACTTTTTAAAGATGAAGTTAGAAGACTTGGGGCTGAACTTGGAATTGAACACGATTTCTTATGGAGACACCCATTCCCAGGACCTGGCTTAGCTATTAGAATAATGGGTGAAGTTAATAAAAATGATTTAGAAATACTTAGAAAAGCTGATGTAATAATGTTAGATGAACTTAAAAAGAGTGGATATTACGAAAAAACTTGGCAATCTTTCACAGTTTTATTAAATGTTAAAAGTGTTGGTGTTATGGGTGATAATAGAACTTATGATAATACAGTTTGTGTTAGAGTAGTTGAGGGAGTTGATGGAATGACTGCAACTTTTGCACATTTACCACACGAGTTACTTGAAAAAATCTCAAGTAGAATAATTAATGAAGTTGATGGAATAAATAGAGTAGTTTATGATATTAGCTCAAAACCACCTGCAACAATTGAGTGGGAATAATTTATAAAGAGATAACTATTATTCTTTTAAATATACGATATTATTTTTAATATATAAAATTTCAACTCTCTCTAACATTACATCAGAAAAAAAGTTAAAAAAAAAGAGATATTAAAATTTTCTTTAATCACTTCTTTTTTTTAATAACTTTAATATTTTTTAGACCTTAGTTAAATCTTTTTCTAATAGAGATAAATAATCATTCATAGAGTGGTCATCTACTCCGTCAAAAAGTTTTAACTCTAAAAATCCATCTAATCTTCCCTCAATTCTATCCCAAAATTTTCCCCACCAAGATAAAGAGCCATCAGAGTGTATCTCTCCGTCACTATCTATATACTCTAACTGTCCAATATGACTATATCCGAAATCTCTTGGAGGAACTCTAGTTACAACATCATTATTATTAACTACTCTATAACTTATATCTTTTAATTCAGAGTTAAATTTTTTCGCGAAATTTTTTCCACCAGTTCTAGGTTGTCCAAAAGTATATAAACCTGCAAGTGGAATATCTTCACCTAGTGCATTTAAACGAGCCATTGCTAGAGTTGCTAATGCCGCACCTAAACTATGTCCTGTAATCCAAATTTTTCTTCTTTTTTCATCTAAAAGTTTTTCAACTTCCTCTTCCATATCTTCCCATACATAATTTAATGCTTTAGAGAAACCTCTATGAACTCTCCCATAAACTCCAGCTGTTTTTCTAACTTGAGCATCAGTTACCCAATCTCTTAGAGAATCAGGTTCAGTTCCTCTAAAAGCTAAAATTATCTTTTCATCATCAAAAATAATTAATGCTTGAGTATCATCTTTATCGTAAGTTCTAAAGTGTGAAGAATCAAAACCTAAAGTATTTAATTGATTCTTAAAATCATTAGATTTAAAATTAATATAAGCTATTTTAGCTAATTTTGCTAAAAAAACTGCATTAGTTAAATCAAAACTTGTAGCATTGTTATTAAAATTCATTTATATCCTTTTAATGTTGTGATAAAATTATTATATAACATAAAAATGATATTTTTGTGATATTTTGTGATAAAAGGAGAAAAAATAATTTCAATAATGCAACTATTACTTTAATAAGTTTATCTCAAAAGTAAATTTAGATAAAAAATTAAAAAACTTAAAATGCTAACTTTATTAAATAGAGATGATTTTAAATTTTTACTTATTTATTTTTTAAAATCACTCTTTATTCTAAGAGAATTTCCTATAACTAAAAGTGAACTAAATGACATAGATACCGCTGCTATTAAAGGAATTACCCAACCTGCAACTGCAAGTGGAATTGTAATTGAGTTGTAAATTAATGAAATTGCTAAATTTTGTTTTACAAAAGAGTAAGTTCTCTTTGAAATTAAAAATGAATTTTTAAGTGATTTTAGTGAATTGTTAAGTAACACCACATCACTTACATCAATTGAAACATCTGCACCACTTTGCATAGCAATTGCAATATCAGCCCGACTTAGAGCTACTGAATCATTTATTCCATCACCTGCCATTACTACAATTTTATTCTTTTTATGAAACTTATCAATTATATTTGCTTTTTCTTGAGGTAAAAGTTTTGAATAAACTTTTGTTATTCCAACCTCTTTAGCAATATTTTTTGCAACCTCTTTGTTATCTCCTGTTAGCATTACAACTTCAATCCCTTTTGATTTAATTGCTTCTATCATCTCTTTGGCGTTTACTTTTGGTTTATCAATTAATTCAAAATAGGCAACTAAATTTCTATTTATAGAAAAACAGAAGAGTGTCTTATCTGTTGGTAAATTTTCATTTATATTAATTCCATTCTCAATTAAAAATTCTCTATTTCCACCAATTATTTCTAACTCTTTATAGTTAGCTTTTATTCCCTTTGCTTGAATATTTTTAATATTATTTAATTTTATCTCTTTTAAATTTTGATTATTTTTTTCAATATAATTTTTAATTCCTTTACTAATAGGATGTTTTGAGCTATTTACAAGTGTATATAGAATCTCTATATTAAAATATTGAAATGATTGATAATTACTAACTTCAGGTTTTCCCTCTGTAATAGTTCCAGTTTTATCAAGTGCTAAAATATCAGCCTTTGCCATTGTCTCTAAAAATTTAGCCTCTTTAAATAAAATTCCATTTCTATTTGCTAAATTTAAACCAATAAGTGTTGCAATTGGAGTTGCTAGGGCTAATGCACAAGGACAAGCAATAATAATAACTGCTACCATAACTATAAAAGAGTATTCAAATGTAGCTTCTGCAATATAGAACCAACCTAAAAAAGTTAATGAGGCAATCGTTAAAATTATAATAGAGAAATATTTAGATAACTCATTTGCTAACTGCTCAATTTTAGGCTTTTTATTTAGTGAATCTTCAAGTAGTGAAATGATTGTATTTAAAGTTGAATGTGAAAAGTCTTTTTTAGCCTTGTATCTTACAACTCCATCTAAATTCATACTTCCACTTAAAATTGCATCTTCTTTAGTTTTATAAATTGGAATTGATTCACCTGTTAAACTAGATTCATCAAAACTAGCTTCACCCTCAAGAATAATTCCATCAATTACTATTTTATCTCCAGCTTTAACTTCAATAGTATCTCCAATTTTTACCTCTTCTAAGGTTACTAAAATTTTCTCTTGATTTTTGATTATTAAAACTTCTGTGGGGATTTGTGAAGTTATAGTATCTAGTGTATCAACAGCTCTTTTTTTACTAAGAGTTTCCAAAAATTTACCAATTAATACAAATGTAATAATCATAGTTACAGAATCAAAATAAGTTTCACCTCGCAGAGTAATCATTGCATAAATAGAGTAACCATAAGCTAATGACGCACCCGTAGCGACTAATAAATCCATATTTATAAATCTATTTTTTAAGCCATAATAAGCACCTTTGAAAAATATCCAACCACTAAAAAATAGTGTAGGAGTAGCTAAAACAAATTCACCAATATTTAAAATATTTTTAATATCAAGTTTCATTCCACTAAAATAACCTGCGTATTGAGCAACGGCAATCCACATCACATTCATAGTGGCAAATATTCCAAATACCATTCTAATATAAAAATCTTGTCTTGTTTTATTGGCTCTCTCTTCACCACTTTTAGGGTCATAAGGATAAGCGTTATATCCAATAGCTCTAATTTTTTTGATAATTTCTGATAATTTTATCTCTTTTGGATTAAAGATGATTTTTGCTTTATTATTTGTATAATTTATATTTGCTTCGATTATTCCTTTAGCTTTTCTAAGCACTTTTTCATTTAACCAAACACAAGCACTGCAATGAATACCTTCTATAATAAGTGAAATTTCATATAAATTATTATTACTCTTCTTTATATATTTATCTCTAAAACTATCTAAATCAAATTTTTTAGTGTCACTATCTATCTCTTTTGGTGGTTCTAGCTTAGTATTTCCAACTTTATCATAAAAGCTATCTAAATGTTCAGAGTGTAATAAATGAAAAATTCCTTGACAACCTTTACAACAAAAATATTTTTTTTCTCCATCAATTTTATCTTCAATCATTACACTTTTAGAATACTCTAAGTGACAATGCTCACACTTTATCTTTTTGCTCATAACTTTGTTAATTTTCCTTTTCGCCTTTTGCATACTCACATTTGTAACTATCTAACATCTTATATTCTGCATCGATATCGAATATAAACTTAACAGCTTCTACGATTGAATCAGCTATTGGTTCTTCTGAAATATTTTTTAATTTTATTGTAGGAGAGTGTAAAAATTTATTAAAACTAGAGTGTAATATTTTTGTTACTGCCTCTCTTTGAGACTCGTCAATGTAACCTTTTTTAATAGCTTTATTTAATGATTCTTGAGAACTATTTTTAGCTTGTTCTCTAAGTTCTTTGATAATTGGATCGACTGCTAAAGTTTGAAGCCACTTAAAAAATTCAGCCGAAAATCTTCCTACAATTGAGTAAGCAAGTCTAGCTTGTTCTTCTCTTAGAGCTAAATTTTTATTTACAATATCTTGTAAATCATCAACTTTATATATATCAATGTCAAAGCCATTAATATCGTCAATATCCATAGGAACTGCTATATCAAACCAGTGTCGCTTAAAGCTTTTCTCTTCGACCATATCTTGATAAATTACAGTGTGAGGAGCCCCTGTTGCACTAAAAAGTAATCTATATCTATTTATTAACTCTTTTAATTTTGAAATTGGCTCAACTGAAACTAAAGAGCCTAACTCATTTGCAATTTCTTGGGCTTTTTTTAAATCTCTATTTATAAATATTACATTACAGCCACTATTTATTAAATGTTTAGCTGTAAGTTGGCTCATTTCACCAGCTCCAACAACTAAGCCTGTATATCCACCAAGTTCACCACCTAAAACATCTTTAGCTTTTGCAACGGCTGAACTTGCGACAGAAACAGGATTTTTAGAGATATCAGTTGAATTTCTAACACTAGCAGCACATTTAAAAGCGTAGTGCATTGCACGAGAGAGTTTTTGAGAGCAATATTTTCGCTCATAAGAGAAATTAAAAGCATCCTTTAGCTGTCCTGAAATTTGAGTTTCACCTACTACTAAACTATCAAGAGAACTTGAAACCGAAAATAGATGATGAATTGCTCCTGTATCTTCAAAAATATCAGCTCTTCCCTCTAGTTCATCTTTAGAAATTTTAGAGTAATATGAAAGTTCTGTTATAACAAATTCTGTTGTATTAAAAACCTCTTTTGTACTTAAAATAATTTCTACTCTATTGCAAGTTGATAAAACTATTGCTTCATTTATACTCTTATAATTTATTAATTTATTTAAAAAGTTTTCAAGTTTCTCATTTGAATTAAAAGCTAATTTTTCTCTTGTTTTAATATCTGTATTTTTATGTGAAAAACTAATGAGTAGATAGTGCATTAAAACTCCCTCTCAATCATACTTTTCATAATAGAAATTAACTCATCTGCATCCTCATTTTTAACTGCTTCCATTCCTTCGTGAGCTAAACTTATAGCAATTCCAAAAGCTTCATTTATAGATCCAGTTAATTCAAATTTATCTTTTAGCCAATTAATTTCATACTCATTTAAATTTTTTTTAAATAGAGTTTCTAACTCTCCTTTATCATCATCTTCTAATTTCTCATAAAGAAGAATATATGGAAGTGTAGTTTTACCCTCTTTAAAATCACTCATTGCAGGTTTACCCAATTTTTCACTACTTTGAGTGATATCTAAAATATCATCAACTATTTGAAAAGCAATTCCTAAATTTTTACCATAAAGCCCAAATTTGTCACTATTTTTACCTACTAAAATTGCACTAGCTTTTGCACTAGCTTCAATAAGTGAAGATGTTTTTTTATAAACCATATCGAAATATATCTCTCTATCTGAATTAAAATTATCAGTTAATTGAACATCTAAAAATTCACCCACAGATAAAAGTGTAACTGCATTTGAGACAACTTTGGCAATCTCTTCATTAAATTTAGAAAGCTCAAAAAAGGCTTTTGAGTAGAGAATATCTCCCAACATAATAGATATTTTATTTCCAAAAGAGGCATTTATAGATGGTTGTCCTCTTCTAACATCTGCATCATCAATCACATCGTCGTGAAGTAGACTTGCTAAATGAATCATCTCTATAATTGAAGACAATTTAATTGCTTCTTCACTCTCACCTGCCACTTTTAAAATAAGTTTACTTCTTAACATTTTGCCTTTTGAAATTTCATTAAATATTTTGATTATCTCATCATTTCCAACTTCTTTAACAAAATCTAAAATAGAATTTTCAACTCTTCTCATCCATAACCTCTTTAGTTTTTATATATAATTCAAGCGTAGCAACTCCAGCAATTATATCAATATCTTTAAAAATCAAAAACAGAAAAGACGGATCTCTTTCATAATGATTTTTTGGTAGTAAATTTAATCTAAAACTGTTTAATCCATAGTGTTTATATAAGATGAATTGATGATTAAAGCCATCATAATTTAAATGAGTTACTAACCCCTCATTCATATAAAGTGTCCATCTAAAATAGAGCCTTTTTTTCCTAACTCCATCTTCTATTATTTTTTGATAATATTCATCTTTTTTTAATTTAATTATCTCTTTTGAAGCCCAATTTGGAGAACTTGCAAATATATTTATACAAAAAAGTATAATTAAAACAAATTTACTCATTTTGAGAGACTATATTCCCTGTTAAGTGCATAAATTCATCTTTTTTTAAATCATCTAATTTGTCTAAATTATTATATTTATATTCTAAAACATCTTTTTCAATATCTTCTACACCATTTTTTTTGAGTAACTCTTCACAAATTAAAAGTTTTTCAACTAATTTCTCTATTTCAAATTCAACTAAATTTCTATTAGCATTATAAACTATATCAAAAAAGTTATCTTGTGGATTTCCTGCAAAAATATCATCATCATCTAAAATCATAAAATCTCCGTTATTTAAAGTTTGAGAATTATAACAAAAAGTTTATAAAATTTAAGTAATTAAAAATATATAGAAAATATTATGATTATTATAATTTTAATTGAAGTTAAGAGAGGAGATTGCCTAATCGCAATCTTTTTCTTTTATAAGTTTTTTAGCTTTATATATCTGTTTAAGTATAATTGTATGCTCTTCTATTGAATCTTTTGACTTATCCTTTTTAAGCTTTTTTTCTCTTATTTTTAACTCTTTTAATGCTTTTTCTAGTGCTTCACAGGTTTTTAATTTTTTACTTAACTTAGCATCTACAAGCCCTCTTACTTTATCAATAAACTTTAATACTTTGCCTTTCATTTCTAACTCTCCTTATTTTCTGTATCTTCCATTAATTCATTATACACTAAAGATAACTCTTTATTACTTCTAATAAATAAAATCTCTATTGCCTCTACAATTTTAAGTCCAATATCATAAGCAAATGCACTGTCATTCATAAGTGATGTTCCCATAGAAGCATTGATTTTACCGTGTCTAATTAATTCATCAACTGTACCATTCATTAACACATCACTCTCTTCAATCTGTTTTTTTAATATTGCAAATTTAGTAAGAAGTGTTGCATCAGCTGGATTAGTGCGAATTTTTTCAACTTTTCTTAAAAGTTTTCCTAAAGTCTCTCTCATAAAATTATACTCTTTTTTGATATACTCATTATTAGAGAGTGAATAGTTATCAATGTTTGCTTCTAAATTTTTCATATCTTTAATCGCTTCAACAATATCCCTTGTTGCTACTTTTAAATCAAATATAGATTTTATCTCATCCTCTTGCATTTTAACTTGTGCCTTTGAAGAGAACTCTATTATTGAATCATAGAGACCTTTAATTTTATCTCTATATAACTCATCTATATTCATAGCCATCTTATCTTTTGTACTCTCTACAATTTCACTCATCTCTTTATCTGAACGAATATCAACTCTATTTAAATTTAGAGCGTGAGCGAATACTTCTAAGGCATTTTCATACAAATGATTTATCTCACTTCTGATTGCAGTAAGCGAAGATGTTGCATCATTGATAAGTGCATCTGTAATAAATTTTGGCTTACCTTCTTGAATCTCTTTTACAAACATAGTTTCAAGTTTCACTACCATTTTACCTATCAATGGCGTCATTACTATTACACCAATTAAATTAAATATAGTATGAAACAGTGAAAGTTTCATTGCTAAATCAGTAAATCCAAAAAATTCTGAACCAATATCCACTAATTTTGCTAATTGATGAATAAATATAATGGCAATTGCACCAGTTACTAAATTAAATATTAAGTGTGCGACAGCCAATCGTTTACCGGAGGCATTTGAAGTGATTGCACCTAAAATTGCTGTAACTGTTGTTCCGATATTTGCACCAATTGCTAAGGCTAACGAATTTTCATAAGTAATTTGACCAGTTGCTAATGCTGTTAAAATCAGAGCCATTGTTGCAGATGAGCTTTGCATTACAACTGTTGCAAATATTCCGATTAGTGTAAATATTACAAGTCCTTTTAAGCCTCCAATTGCATAAACTGATAAGTCAATCGAATCTTTAATCGATTCAAATCCCTCTTTCATAAATCCAATTGCAAGTAAAAGAAGTGCTAATCCAACTAAAATATTTCCAATCCCTTTTGCTGCTTGACTTTTAGTAAAACTAAAAACCATTCCAATTGTAGCCATAGCAAGTGCGTAAGCTGAAATTTTTAGCTTTAATCCAAAAAATGATACAAGCCAAGCTGTTGCTGTTGTACCGATATTTGCACCAAATATAATCCCTATTCCAGCAGCTAATTTAATAAGTCCTGCACTTAAAAAACTAATCGCAATTAGTGAAACAAGTGAGCTTGATTGAACTAATGCTGTTGTAAAAAAACCAGTGGCTAATGCTTTTGAAGTTGTATTTGTAGTTTTTTTTAAGATAACTTCAAGAGTTCCTCCAGCAAAACTTTTCATTCCCTCTTCTAATAACATCATTCCCAAGAAAAACAGAGCTACACCACCTAACACTATTTGAGCCTCTTTACTAACCCAAAATAGTGCTATTAAAAGAACTATTACTCCAGCAATTAAAAATCTTTGAATCATTAAAACCTCCTTGTAATCTTTTCGTAATAATTTATTACTAATAGTTACATTAAATAGATTTAATTTTGATTAATTTAAAATAAAACTATCACTCATATTTGAGCTATGAAAAACTACAACTTCTTTTTTAATAGTAAAATATTTCATAAATAATTTTTGTAAAGTTGGCTCAATTGAAGGTTTAAACCAAGCATTATTTGAAATTGCAACTATATATTTAGGACTATTTTTATAAATCTCTTCTCTTGTAGCTTCAAAACAGATTGCATTTCTAAAAGTTATATTTTTTATATTGAAATCGGTTGGTTTTTTAGCAGTGTGATAATCTTCAGCACCTCCAAAAATAACTTTCGTAATAATATCTCTTAAAAATTTTGGAAGTGGAATTGATTCTCCAAATGGAACTAAAACAACTTTATCAGCTACTTTAACTTTGCCATCAATGAAAAAATAACTAGAGTTATAATAGTTTTCATCTTCAAACTTTAAAGCTCCAGTTAAAATTGTAATTTCAGCGCTTTTAGCCTTTAACATATCCATTAAAACTGGCTCACAATTTAAAAAAACAGGGAAAGCAGATTCAGGTAAAATTACTAACTCATACTCATTATCTATTGCATAATCTATAATTTTAAAATTATCATCTACTATTTTATTTAAATTATCTCTATCCCACTTTTCATTTTGTTTTAATTTTGTTTCAGAGATATAAATTTTTAAATTTGGCATATTTAAATTTTTAGTAGAGTAAAAAATATTAAGTGAAACAATAAGAGGAATAAGAGATATAAATTTTAATTTTTTATTTAATTTATCTAAATAGATAAACAGTGCAATAGATAATAATATAATTCCAAATTGCCATTTTTCAATTCCAAAATAGCTATTTATAAAAATTAATTCAGGTTTAAACCAGTTAAAACTAAATGGTTCGACAAAATCAAATATAAATAAAAATATTAAAGCTTTTAAAAAAATATTTTTAATTAATCCAAATATATAAAATATAGTTGCATAAACTAAAGCAACCCCTAAAATAACAATAGGAATTAAAAAAGCTAAATCGTAATATCTAAAGCTTAAGCTAATCCAATAAAACCATAAAATACCGATAAAAAAACCTATCCAAAAAGATTCTAATTTATTTGCTTTTAAAATAAAATAGAGAGAACTTAAAGCTAAAATAGAATTTATTAATTTAATTTCGATATTAAAATATGCTAAATATATAAATAGTGAAAATATAGTTGAAATTAAGAGTGATTTTAAAATAATTGTTTTGTTGAATAAGTTTTTCATAAATAATTTAATTTCACTTGTCTGTTTGAATCATAAATATTTATATTTAAACCATTAATTTTAATAGAGTTTTTAAAATTTTTACTACCTATTCTTTTATCAGTTATATTCTTTTCATTAAATAGTGTTAATGCATAATTTATATTTAATTCTTTATTTTCAAAATAACATATATTTAATAGTTTGATTAAAAAATTGATAAAACTAATTGTTAATTGAAATTGAGGTATATAAGATATTATCTCTTTTTTTTGCTTCAAGTTTGAGATTATTACAATAAATTGATTTTTATATTCACAAAATATAATTAAATTACTCTTAATTATAGGAGTAGAAAAATTTGGGAAATTAAAATTTGTAATATTAGTATTTTTAGGAATATAAAATGCAAAAGCTTTATTTATATTTTCTATTTTAAAACTTATTCCATTTAAATTAAAATCTTTTTTAATTGGTATAATATATTTTTTATCTATTATTTGATTTAAAACTTCAATAACATAGCTATTCATTATCTAAATCCTCTTTTTTAGTATAATAAATATCATTTGCATATTGATTTAAATCATTTGCTATTTTATCAAAAGTATCTGCATAAATTCCCTCTTCACTATTAATATTCATTTTTTCAATTCTGTTTTTATGAAATAGATATGCTGAAATATTTTTTATATCTAAAAATTCATCTTTATTATATTTACATTTTTTTAAATCACCCTCTAAAAGTTTTTGTTTACTTGGAAAATCATCATTTAGCATAATTAAATTATTTATCTCTCTAATTATATAATCACTATGTGTACTTATTAATACTTTTATTCCGCTATTTGAAAGTTTTGCTAAAATTCTTGCTATTTTCCTTTGATTATCAGGATGTAAGTTAAGTTCTGGTTCATCTATAAAAATACAATTACCCTTTTGTGCAATATGTTCAAGATAAAAAACTAATCCAAAAAAGCTTTTTGCAGTTGAAGAGGCTAAATGTAAATTAAGCTTTGTATTGTTACTTCTATATGGCATAAAATGTACTCCATCTTTTTCTACACTATATTTTCCATTTAAAATAGTTTTTTGAATCTCTTTTGCAAAGTCTATATATTTACTTTTATTCTTTTTTGTTTTATCTGTTTCATTTAAAAAAGTTATATAGTCATCTATTGGTTGAGGGTATCTTGAAAGTATCATATCTTTAAATACTTCAAGTGGATTAATAGAACTTTTTTGTATATGATTAAAAAGTGCATTTCTAGTACTATTTAACTCTTTATAAAAGAGATTAAGTCCTGTTCTCTCAGCTGGAAGTAAAAATGAATTAATAAAAAGTTTTTCAAAAATTGTCTTTAACAAAAAATCTTTTAAACTATTCTCTAAAATTTCATTTGGAACTTTATCATCTGTAAGTGTTAAAATTGTGTTATAGCTATTCTCTTGAGTTTTAATATTAAATACAAGTTTTTTATTTTTAGATATTGTTAAATCTTGTCCATATTCATTTTCAAAAACTCTTTTTAATATATTATCTTTGTTAAGTGAAATCTGTATTTTAGTATTTTTAAACATTTCATCTTCAATACTAAAAAATAAATGCAATTGTTCTTTAAAGCTATTTTCAATTTTTTTTAATATTTTAAAAAAATTTTTGTTAATACACTCTTTTAAATCAATTTCATAAATTCCGCTATTTTTTACATTTTTAATGTGTTCTTTTACAATATCAAGTTCAAACTCAAATTCTTTATCTAAAAGTCCATAAATAGAGTATAAAGCATAAGTTTTTCCAGTGTTATTTTCTCCACAAAAAAGAGTTAAATTATTTATTTCAACTTCGCCTTCTGTTAAATAACCTAAATTTTCAAAGCCTATTTTTAACATAATATATCCTCTATATACTTAATAATATTTCAATAAATTATCAGAAAAAGTTAAATAAATTCCTTAAACTCTTCACTTGTAAAATTCCAACTAATTGGGATTATTTTAATTATCTTATCTTTTTGAATAAATTCAGTATCTTTTTTAGTAACTATAAATGAGTTTGCGTCATTTAATGCACTTACCATTCCTGGGCTTCTTTTTTGTGAAACTTTAAAATACTCACCATCAAAAAATCCTGAAATTACTGTATTTTTACCGTTTTTTATTTTTAAATCTTCACTCATTTTTGCTAAAATAGTATTGTGATTTAAATCTTTTGCTCCTGATAATTTATAAATTATAGCTCTTCCAAAAAGCTCAAAATTTATTGCACTTGCAAATGGATTCCCTGGAAGGTTTAAAATATAACTTTTGCCAATTTTTCCAAATAATGTTGGTTTTCCAGGTTTTATATCTACTTTATTAAAAAGTATTTCAAAATTAAAACTATCAAATGCCTCTTTTGTAAAATCTGCATCACCGACACTAATTCCTCCACTTGTGACAATTAAATCTGCATCAAGTGAATTTGCTATCATCTCTTTTATATCTTTTAAATTATCTTTTGCAGTTCCTAAAAATATAACTTCACAATCTAACTCTTTAATTCTTGCAAAGAGTGAAGGAGTATTTGAGTTATATATTTGATGCTCTTCTATTTTTTCAAAGTGAAGTTTTAACTCTTCTCCTGTTGCAAATATTACAACTTTTGGTTTTTTATAAACTTTAATATGACTAACTCCTTGTGAAGTTAAAAGTGCTATTTTAGTTGAAGTTATCTTTTCGCCGATACTTAAAATAATTTTATCACTTTTAACATCTTCTCCACTAAAACGCATATTTGCTAAATTTTTAATATTATCAGGCAGTTTTATATTTTTATTGATAGTCGTAGTGTTTTCTTGAGGAACTATTGCTTCACATCCATTTGGAACTCTAGCACCTGTCATAATCTTAATAACAAATCCATCTTTTAAAGCTAAATTTTTATTATCTCCTGCAAAAATAGTGTCTAAAATTTTCACCTCTTTATCACTATCAATTAATTTAACTGCATATCCGTCCATTGCTGAATTATTAAATCTAGGTAAATCAAATTTTGCATACATATCCTCACTTGAAATTTTTTTTATTGCATCTTCAATAGGGATTATTTCACTTTTTAAACTTTTGATACTATTTTCAATAATTTTTAAAGCTTCATAAATACTTACCATTATTTATCCTTTAATTTTAAATTCTATATAATTACAAAATATTAATATAAAAAGGGTAATTTATGGTTGAAATGGTAAAAATGTTTGAATTTACAATAAATGTTCATATAATTTTTATTTTAGCGTTAGCAATTTTAATGATTAGAAATTTAACAATTCTATTTTTTGAGGAAAATTTTATAAAATTAGCTAAAAAAATACGATTTCCAACAGCAATGCTTCATTCTCTAATTGCTATTAATTTTTTCACAGGTATTTTACTAATGAGTTTCCCAATTGCTTATAATTTACCAATTGATTCTAACTTTTATATTATGTCATTTATTATGATAGCCATAACACTATTTATAATGATTGCAGAGATTAAGAGATATAAAAGAATCAGAGTTATTAAAAGTACTGAAACAAAATTACAACAAGAGTTTATAAAATTTGCTAAAAAAATATACATAATAGATTTAATTTTAATAGTTAGTATCTTTTTGATATACAAAATTATATAGTATAATAGAATATGTAGATAGTAGAGGAATTAAAAGATGGATGCTATAAAATTTGACGAACACATTGGTATAAATTTATATAGGGCTTTAAGTGAAGAGAATTTATCTGAAAAAGATAAAGCAAAAGTTATTTCTGAAGTAATAGAGGAGATAGTTCAAAAATTTCCAAACTTAAAAAATATAGTTACAAAAAGAGAGTTAAGTGAAACAGAACTTAGACTTACAAAAGAGATTAAAGATATTGAATTAAAAATTAATGAAGTTGAATTAAAATTAACAAAAGAGATTAATGAAGTTGAGTTAAAACTTACAAAAGAGATTAAAGAAGTTGAATTAAGACTTACAAAAGAGATTAAAGATTCAAAATTTGAAATTATAAAATGGTTTATAGGCTCACTTATTGCACAAGCTGGGTTAATAGTAGCAATACTTAAATTACTAGGATAAAGAGGAGATGTAAAAAATGATAAAAAATATTATAAAATTTATTTTTATTTTAGTTGTTAATTTTAGCTTTGTCTTTGCTGGTGGAAATAATCCAGGGAGTTGTGAAAATACAAATAAAAATCCAAAGATAGATATAAATCAACTTTGGAAAAATGGAACTAATGGTTCAAACAATTATATTGAATTAATAAACTCTTCAGGTGCTGATGTAGATGTTTCAGATTTAGAAATATACTATATGGATGAAAATAATTTAACACTTACAAGTTTATCTTTGAGTGGAATGATGTCTAATAAGACATTTTTAATTTTTACAGAAACTATGTTTGGTAAAGAGTTTGCTAAAGTAGATGGTGAAATTATGTTAAAAGATAAAAATACTGGAAAAGTTATACATTATCTTAGATATTGGCATAATACAGAATCTAATGAATCTGATTGGTATTGGGATAAAAGTTCTATTTTAGGATGTACTACAAATGTTCAGCAAAATACTCTAAACAATTATGGGCTTTGTTCTTACCCTGATGCCTCTTTTGGGGAACATAATATAAATAATGTTGAAAATGGTGACAATTGTAATGCAAATATTAATAATTGTTGGCTAACTTCATTTAACACAAGTCCTTGTGTTGATAGTAAAGGTAGTTGGAACTCAAATACACCTCCAATAGTTAATACAAATTTTATTGTTGTAGATGAAAATACTACAATAACACTTACTACACAAGAGTTAAATACAACTGATAGTGAGCAGTTCGCAACTGAATTAACTTATACAATAACTTCAATACCATCAAATGGAACTATATATAAAGATGCTACAATATTAGGTTTAAATGATACTTTTACACAAGATGATGTAGATAATGCTAAAGTGAGTTATAACCATAATGGAAGTGAAACTTTTAGTGATAGTTTTAACTTTAGTGTTAGTGACGGAGTAAATAGTTCAACTGGTAAAATGGATTTTACCATACAGCCTGTAAATGATGCACCTTTTTTATCTCCTGTAATACTCTCACTTAGTGTAAATGAAACAGTTACTATTATAAATTTAAATTTACCTGCAACTGATGCTGAAGAGAGACCTGGGGAGTTAATTTATACTTTAACTTCACTTGCTAACAATGGTGATATTAAATTAAATAATAGTGTTATTGGAATAAGTAGCACTTTTACACAAGACGATATTGATAATGCAAAAGTTGAATTTAGTAGCAATGGTCTTTCTAATGATAGTAATTTTACTTTTAATTTATTTGACGGAGTAAATACTATATCTTCACAATTAGATATAAAAATAAATTCTATTCCTCAAATATTATATAATGCTCTTATGATTAATCAAAATGATAGAGTAACTATTACTAATACAGATTTAGGTGCAACTGATGTTGAAGAGAGTCCTACTCAATTAATATATAGTTTACTTACATTTCCAACAAAGGGAAATATTCTTTTAGATACTGTAGCTATTACATCATCAAATCAAAATTTTACACAAAAAGATATAGATGATGGAAAGCTAGAGTATATGCATACTTATAGTAATGATGATAATGATACTTTTAATTTTAGTGTAACTGATGGATATGCTAGTGTAACTGCTGATATGAATATTACTATAAATAGCTCAACTTCATCTATACAGTCAGGTTTTAAAGATTTTCAAATAGCTTATAATAATAATATTTATGGAAATATAAAATTGATAGGAAATAGTGTTTTATGTGAAAACACTGGTTCTGGTTGTGTCCCAAATTCTAATTATGCTAACAATAATGTAAGAACTCGTCATATAGATATTGATGGAGATAGCTCAACTATTAATTCAAGTAGTGCTGACTTAATACTTCCTATAAATACAGATGTAAAATTTGCAATTTTAAATTGGCAAGGTCGTACAGATAATATTAATAATTGTGTAAGAGATTGTATTAGTTATTACAATGGTGGAAGTTGCAAAACTTGGAGTAGTTGTAAAATAGATAGTATGAATAAGATAAAAATAAAGACTCCTTCATCTTCAACTTACACAGAGATAGATGCATTAAATGGTGGAGAGTGCTATTATACTGGTAACTCTTATCAATGTTATAAGAATATTACAAGCTTAGTTCAAGGAGATAGTAATGGAACTTATATAGTTGCAGATTTATTTGCAAAAGCAGCACAAACAAATTATTATGGTGCTTGGGCATTAACTGTCGTATATGAAGACCTAAACGATGCTTATAAAAATATATCTGTATATGAGGGATATAAAAATGTTTATAATACCACTATTAGTGTAAATATTTCAGGATTTTTAACACCTGCTAGTGGAAATGTAAATTCTGAACTTTTTGCATTTTCTGGAGAGGGTGATAGACCTTACAAAAATGATAGAATATTACTTAAAAATAGTAGTAATCAATTTATAAATCTTGCAACTGGTACAACTTCTACTTCAAGTAGTGATAATATTTTTGATTCTTCAATTAATACAAGTACTGCTAGAGATCCATTTTTGATTAACAATATGGGTATTGATATAGATAGTTTTAATGTTGGTTCAACTGGACTTAATATTATTGGTAATTCTCAAACATCAACAGTTATAAAATTTAATAGTAATGGTGACCAATATTATCCTGGAATGGTTGCATTTGCAACAGACCTTTATTCTCCAAAAGTTTGTTATCTTGAAAATATTTATAAAGATAATAAAATTGTTGATGAGAATACAAGCATTTTTTTGGGTGACTTATTAGCTTTTGAAGTAAATGTTTCAAATATTGGAACAGAGCCAGCTGCTAAAGTACAAATAGAAAAAAGCTTTAGTGCACCTATTGGATATAACCAAAATTTTGGAACTTATATCAATGGCACTAAAAAAACAAATGTAACTGGAGATGATGAAGTTGAATATGTAAGTAGTTTATATACTTTAAATTCTAGAATAGGAACTGGAGCTGATGCTACAAATGGTGGTCAAATTGCAGTAAATGATGATTATAGTTATACATATAACGCTGATATTATTGCTTATCCTATAAATGGAGAAATTAATAATACTTACATTGTAAATTATCGAAGTGATACTTTAAATTTAAATTTTAATAATATAGTACCTAAGTGTTATGATACATCTGGCTTTAATAGTACCACAATTTTTATATCAAAATTTAAAATAGATTTAGATTCAAAAAATAGAAATGATAACGATGATATATCTGTAGGTTATAATGAAGATATAGTTATTGATATAAATCTTACTAATTTATCTAGTTTTGATGAAATAGAACCATATTTTACTATGAATTTTGTAAATGGATTTACTCTAAAAAATTGGGATTCAAATGATAATTGGACTTGTGGCCCTATAAATTTAACTAGTGTAAGTAATAATATCATATGTAATTTAACTGGTAATATTAATAAAGATGGTAACTACTCAAATATTAGTATTAATTTGCTTTCTCATTCAAAAGATGAAATATTTTATAGTATCGCAATTGCAAAAAGTTCTCAAGATAGTAAAACAATAAGTAGAAGTGAAATTCAAAAAATAATAGTTAAAGATGTTCCTACTCTTATATTTAATACATCATTTCCAGAAAAGATAAATATAGAAGATGATTTTAATTATACAGTAGAGATAGATAATGTGGGGAGTGCAGAAGCATTAAACCTTGAGGCTAATTTAACAATAAATAGCTTACTTTTGAATAATCCATCTTTTGGAGATATAATCAATGTAAATGATACAAATTGGAGTTGTATTTATAAGGGAAATAATTTATTAAATTGTAAAGATGGAAATTTAACTGCAAATGACGCAAATAGAACTATTAATATTCCTTTAACGGCAAAAGAAGCAGGAACTTATACAGCAAGTATGTATGTCGATGCTAATAACTCTAGTTCAGTTAGCAAAAATGATACTTTAAAAATAATAGGTACTTCTACTTTAAGTATAGATGTAGAAACTCCAGTAAATGAGCTATATAATGATATTCCTTTTGATTTAAACATTACAGTTACAAATACTGGAGAAGTTGCAGAAAATATCGAATTAAATTTAACAATTGAAGATTTACCTCTATTTAAAATAGACGGTAATACACTATCTAATGGCACTATTGCATATTTAGATGTAAATTGGACTTGTACATATTATAATAATAATATTTTAAATTGTAAAGATGGTAACTTAAATGATGGTGAGAGCATTAAATTAAAACTACTATTTACAACTCCTGTAAATAAAGTGGGTTATTTTGAAGTAAATGCAAGTGTCGTATCAGATTTAAATTCAACTCCTGCTGAAGATAATAATAGACAAATAAATGTGGGTTATCCTAATTTAGATGTAACTTTAAATACCTCTTTTTTACCAAGTCAAGTATTTCCAAATGAGGATTCTACTTTAAGTGTTACAGTAAAAAACATATCTTTATTTGATGCAAAAGATTTAAATTTAACACTCTCATTTTATACTTTAAATAGTGATTTTGGAATAAGTGATGTAAATTCTACTTTTAAAAACGGACTTAGCAGTATTACAACGCCAAGTGGTTGGACATATAAAAGCTATGTAAATAATAATGATAAAACTATTATATATTTTGAATCTAATAGTGATTTAGCTCCAAATACTAGTGTAGAATTTACAATAGATATTCAAGCACCTAATAAAGGTGGAGATTTAAGAGTAGATAGTATTATTAATTCTGTTATGATGGATACACCAATTAATAAAACAACAACTTTAAGTATTGTTGATTTAAAAGCTGAATATAGGTTTGATGAGTGTTATTTAGGCTCTCGTGGTGATGGAACTTCTATGAATTTAATTGACCAAACTAGAGTTTATGATGGAGTTTCTTATGATGTTAATACAACTGATAAAGAGACTAAAGTCTCTAGAGTAGGAGATTTTAGTAAAGATTCTGCAACTGATTACATCTCTTTAAATAAAAATGTTATTAATAATTTATCAAGTTTGAGTATATCTTTTTGGATAAAAACAGATTCCACAAACCAACAGACAATACTTTCAGGTGCTAACGCTTCAGATAGTAATGAACTTTCAATAATTATAGATATTAATGGTGAGCTTAAAATTACAACAAGTGAAGAGACTATAACTTTTAGTACAACTTTAAATGATAATAATTGGCATCATGTTATATGGGTAAGAAGTAAGACACTAAATCGTATATATGTAAATGAGCTTCAATTTGCTAATCAAGCAACATCTCACAACTATCAAATTAATATTTCAAGTGGAGGCTTTATTTTAGGACAAAATCAGGGTAGTGTAGGTGGTGGATTTAATTCTAATAAAGATTTTGAGGGTTATATCGATGAGATGAAAATTTTTCAAACTGTACTTAAAAAAGATGTAGCCCAAAGAGTATATACAGAAAATAATACTAGAGTAGCTCAAAATGCTTATCCTAAAAAATATGATTTTATAAGTGATGGAAAAGGTATTGCTGGAGATAAAAATGGAGAAGAGATTAAAATTAATGCACTTAATACTGATGGAAGTGCATTTGAATTTATTGCACCAAATGATAGTAGAATAAACTATGATACAATTTATCCGACTCTTAAATATTTTGATTTAAACATAAGCGATAGTGCATTTGATACAAATATATCATTTGAGGGAAATAATTACTATTTAACTTCTGAAATAAGATTTGACGAAGTAAATGAGAGTTTTACTTATCATAATCCTTGTAAAGATATTAATGGAACAAGTGGAAAGATATGTACAAATTCATCTGATGTAACTTTTAATATCAATAGTATCGCTCAATATCCAGTTTCTGGTAGTTATAGTGTTAATAATAATGGATTGATAGATTATACTTTAATAGATAGAAACTATTATATTAAATATAAAGATGACACTACTTATATTACTAGTGGTTCATATAGTTTTGGTGGTGATAGTTATAAACTAATGGATGCTTTAAAAAAAGATTATAATTTTTATATGGAATTTAATGAGAGTGAATCAGGTGAGGAATTAATTTTAACTCAAGGTATTACAGATAGTGTTACTCATCAAGATATAGTAAAATATGGCTTTAGTACAACTTTAGATAATTTAATAGATTCAAATAATAATGGCAAAAATATAATTTTTACAACTCCAAATGATAGATTAGGTTTAAGTACAGCTATAATTAAAGTTGAAAATAGCGAAAATTTTTGTGCTGATGGAACTTATGAATTTCAAGTTTTAACAAAACCTGATAGTTTTAAATTAGAACTAGATTCTAATGAGTTATATTTAAAAGAGAATTATCAATTTTTAACAGAAATAGAACTAAAATATGATGAAAATTTAACTTTAAATATTATTCCTATTTGTGATAGTAATATGTGTAGTAATTCTTTAACAAACTTAAATAACTTTCTAGGGAATGATAAAACTACATATTTTACAAAGATAAGTTCAACTTTTGATATAGATATAAATCAAACTTTAAATAATCCTAGTACTTATCACTCAACTAAATGGAATAGTGAAGGAAATTTTACTAAACTATATTTTAAAGATAATAGTTTAAGTTCTGCTATTTATAATGATAAAGATAATAATAAATCTGTGGATTTAAATTTTACAGTTTCATATTTTGGGCTATATGATAAAAATGGTGCTTATTCTTTTAGTAGTTTTATAAATGATAATGCTATTTATGGAGGAGGTATTCCTGCTAAATTTATAAAAGGTCCAGACCATTTAATAGCTTCATTAGATTGTCAAAATAAGTGTGGGAGTGAGTGTAAAATAACTATCTCGCCACAAGATGAGAATAATAATACAGTAGAGTGGTCGGAGCATAATGTCGAATTAATTTATACTATAAAGAGTGGCACTATTAATATACTTAAATCAGTTATAGACCCTGTAGGTAGTGATGATATTATATTTAATTTAAATACTGAAACTCCAACTTGTTGTATTTCTAGTGATATAGATATTACAGATATATTATTAATTGATCCTGATGGGATTACAACAGTAAATAGTTTTAGTAGTAGTGATAATAAAGTATATCTTAATGTTTTAAATAATGAAAGAATTTCTAAAAATATATCTTTTGCTTGTCCTTCATATAGTTTTGGAGTATTTGATAGAAATGTTGTAAATGAAGACAATATAAGTAATATTAGTGATTTTAGAAATGCAAATACCAATTTAGTAACAAAAATTTCAAATGGGAGTTATGATTTTACTTTAGTTTCTTATTGGGATGATAATGGAACATTAACTGATTTTAATGTTGAATTGATTAGTTATGTAATTGATAAATTAGATAGTGATAGTGTTGTTTTTACTACTGACCCCAATAATTTAAATATAGGGGTAGCTTTAGGTATGGATGGCGTTGGTAGCTGGAATGATGTTGATACAAATATAGGTACAAATGCTTATAGAAAATTACAAATTAGAGTTATAGAAGAACTTAATACATCACATTCTGATACTTCAGACTTCTTTGCAATTAGACCAGCTAATTTTGATATAGATATTATTCCTTCAAACAATCCTAATACTAACACAGCAAGAGCAGGTGAAAATTTTATTATGGATTTAAAAGTACAAGATAGTTCAAATAATAATATCCTTAATTACAATGAGAGAGAAAACCAAAATCGCTCATTTACTATAGATTCAAATTTAACACATAATGGATTTTTTAATCAGATTGATTTAAATTTAAATGATGATTTTAACTATACTAATGAGGGGTCTTTATCATTTATTAGTGGAGTTAATAACTCTTTTTCATCTATTCTTGAAGTTGGAATTTTTGATATTAATATAACTGATGGTAATGGAAGTTATGAAGGTAATCCAAATAATTGTAGTAGTTGTAATAGTAATACTTGTGTTGAAACAAATGGATGTCCTTACGCTTGTATAGATATTATTGATAATAGTTGTTCAGGACTTAGTGTTATTGACTATGCTAAGGATACTATTACAATATATCCTTATGACTTAAATATATCAACTGATTTTATTTATCCATTTAATGATCAAAATTGGACTTATATGGCTGAATTAGATGATGATATAAATATTAGATTTGACTTTAATATAACTGCTAAAAATATGCAAGGAGTTACAGTTAAAAATTTTGATAATGATATTTTTTATAGAAGTGTAAAAATTCCATTACAGTTTACACAACAAGGATTAGTGACAAATTTCATTTATCACACTATATTAAACTCATCAGAAATAAATGATTTAAGTAGTAGTGATGAAATTGCTTTTGAAAATATATTTTTTGCTGACTTACCTAATAATGACTTTAATTTTAGTTCAGGTGAATCAAATAATTCAATAATATTTAATGTAAAAAAATATTTTGATACACCAGCAAATCCAGTTAATTTAAAAGTTGAAAATGTAACTCTTAATTTAGAGAGTGATATGGTTACAGCTGGAACAACTTATAATAGTACTAATCCATCTATTATATTTACTTTTATAGAAAATAATGCGAGTTTCTACTACGGAAGAATTTGGGCAGATAATTATGAGACACTTGGAGATAATGAAGATATTGAAATAAGGGTCGAAGTTTATTGTAATAACTGTGAAATAGATTTTACTAAAGATTTTTCAGAATTGATAGAAAAAAGTTTACTTGCAGGAGATAATGAAAATAAAAATGATTTCTATTGGTATCGAAATATAGAAGATAGTTTTACTGAGATTGCAAATATTAAAAGTATATATACTAATATTGTTAGTGATTTAGAAGAGACATATCCAACTAGTGGAATAAACCCAAAGCTAAACATAATTATAACAAATGCTCTTTTAGCAACACAAATTACAAGAGAAAATACTAAGTATGGTATAGCTAAATTTAATATTAATACTAAAGAGTATTTATGGTTTAACAAAGGATATAGTTACCCAGTAAAACCAGAATTTAAAGTGAATTTTAAAAGTAATGATTATAAAAATCCTATTACTAAAAGAAGAATTGATTGGTAGGATAGAGAATTGAAAAAATCATTTAGTATGGTAGAACTTATTTTTGCTATTATTGTTATAGCTTTAGCAATTGGTGGATTACCAGCTGTATTAAATCAAGCTAAAAATTCAAGTGAAATGTCTATAAATCAAGAAGCTATTTGGATAGCTTCAGGATTTATATTTGATATTATGGATTATCAATGGGATGAGAATAATTATGATGGCTCTGTAAGAAAAGTTATAGATGTAGTTAATGGAGATAGTGATTTAGATAGGGTTGGAACTAGTAAAATAAGGGTTGGTCATATAAAGGAAGATGGTAGAAGGTCATTTTTCCCTTCTGCTGTGTCAGCTACTGCTTTATTAGGAATTGATAGTTCTGATGGGGAATTAATAGATGATTTTAGTTTTACTAATATAGATGATATAGATGATTTTATATATAATGGTAAAGAAACACTCAATTATAGAACATCTTTTACAGTGGGACTTAAAGGTTATAAGAGAGAGTATACAGCAGATATTAGAGTTTTTTACATAAATGATAATGCTGATGGAGGTAATGGAGAATATAGAGATTCTCAAAATATAACTTTTACATTAACTAAAACTGAACAAACTCAAAGCTCAAATATTAAATTTATTGAAGTTACAATTAAAGATTGTATAACTGATGATAAAATTTTAACTCTTAACTCTTTTAGTTGTAATATTGGTGAATATTATGACTTAATGAATAAAAAAAGTAAGGTATTTTAATGAAAAAATCTTTTACTATGATAGAGTTGATTTTTGTAATTGTAGTACTTGCAATTGTTGCTGGAGGTACATTTGAATTTATTTTAAGAATCTATCAATCTTATGCAAGAGTTAAAACTATTGATACTATTCAAACTGAACTAGATTTAGCATTAACTCAAATTTCGACTAGATTATCTTATAGAGTAAAAGATAGTGTAATAGCTTCAGATGGTAGTGGAAACTATCACGAGTTAAATAATACAATACCATTTTATGCACAAACTGGTGGCGACCCAACTATGAATAAAATAGAGTGGATAAGTTATGATAGAGAGAGTTTAATGGGAATGTGGGATAATACTAAAAATGCTGTTATGCCTGGCTGGAGTGCTTTTAGTGATAGAAAAGCTATGTTTGATGATGGTTTAACTTCGTCAAGGTTAGTTAGTTTGGGAAGCAATTTAAATTATGCAAATCAAATAATTAATTCTCTATCAGATGGAAAAGTTAGTTTAAATACAACTGATACAACAAAAAATAGAGTTGCTTTAATTATGCCAAGTGATGATGGAATTATGCGATATGGTTGGTATGACCAAGAGGGTAATAACTCATTTATAGTTCATTGTAATGACTGCATAACTGGAGATGATAGTTTTACTTTTACTTTAAGTACTAATGACTTTGATTATAGTGGCTTAAATAATTTTAGATTTAGAGATAGAAACGATACTGATAGATACTATTTAGCTTGGAGTGCTTATGCACTAGAGAGAAATACAACTAATAATGACTTATATCTATATTATAACTATCAACCTTGGTCAAATACTAATCCAAATATATATAAAGAAGGAAATCAATCACTTCTACTTCAAAATATAAACTCTTTTGATTTTAGACAACAAGGAAATACACTTTGGATTAAAATATGTATGGATAGTGAAAATTTAGATACTTTGGATTTAACAAGTGATGACACTTATGCTTTTTGTAAAGAGAGGGTAATATATTGAGAAGAGGATTTTCTCTTGTTATGGCTATTATTATTTTAGTTATAGTTGCTATTATGTCAGCTATGATATTAGGCTTTTCAAGTCAAACAATTAAAACTACTTCAAATATATATTTAAGAGAACAAGCAAGGCTTTTAGGACTTAGTGCAACAGAGTATGCACTTTTAGCTCTTAGTGGACACGATCACTACAAACAAAATAATGGTTGTTTAAAAACAGTTAATATTGACGCTACAACAGATGGTTTATGCTATGAAGTAAATATGTCAATTAGTTATATTTTAAATGGAATTAATAATGGAGGAAATACTTGGTGTAATGATGGCTTTAGAGTACTAGATAATAATTTAAGATATAACGAATCAAATTTAACTGTAATAATTGATACAATAGTTACTTGTACTGAAGATGATTCAATACGATTTCATAGACGAAGTATCCAAAAACCTTAAAGTAAATTTCAAAAAAACAAAATTGTAATTAATCTTATAAAAGTTAAATATTTTTGCGATATAATAAAATTGTAACGGTATTATAAAACAAAGGAGTTAAAATGAATATGAGTATAGTCGGAAGACATATCGAATTAACAGATGCAATGAAAGCTCACATAGAGAGTTCAGTGGAGACTTTGAAAAAATATAATTTAGATATCATATCAATTAGAACTATAGTTTCAGCAGAAGAGAAAAAGGGTTTCGCAGTTGAGTTTACAATTAATTTAGCACATAAAAATACAATTGTAATTAAACAAAAAGACAAAGATGTATATGCTGGAATTGATTTAGCAATAGAGAGAGCTCAAAAGGTACTTAGAAGACATCACGATAAGATAACTGAACATAGAGTTACTACACTTGAGGAGTTAGCTGAACAAAAAGCTTCACAAGATGAGTTAAAAGAGGCTTATGGAAGTGATGATGAAATTGTACCAACAGAGCTTGAACTTTATAAACCAATGGAAATTGAAGAAGCTATGCAGAGATTAAATGATAGTGATAGAAAATTTTTCGTATTTAATGATATGGATGATAAGATGAGAGTAATTTATAAGAGAACTGATGAAAGATATGGTTTATATTAAGACATTTCCTCCAAAAATAACTTTAAAAAATGCTTAAATTTATGATATTTTAAGCATTTTTTTTCTACAATCGAGCGCTAAAAATCTATTAAGAGACAAAAGGGAAAATAAGTGAAAAGAACATACCAACCACATAATACTCCAAGAAAGAGAACACACGGTTTTAGACTTAGAATGAAAACTAAAAATGGTAGAAGAGTTATAAAAGCTAGACGCGCTAGAGGTAGAAAAAGATTATCTGTTTAAAAGAGTTTAAGAGATTAAAAAGTAATAAAGATTTTCAAAGAATTTATAAAAATTCAAAAAAATGGCATGTAAACTCTTTAATCTCTTTTTACAAACCTTCAAAAGATAACTTTATCGGTTTTACAGCTTCAAAAAAAGTTGGCTCGGCCGTGAAAAGAAATAGAGCAAAAAGAAGATTAAGAGCACTGTTTATTGAGAATTGTTGTATTTTAAAAAATGGAACTTATATCTTTGTATCTAACCCTAAAACCCCTGAAATTGATTTCAAAATTTTAAAAAAAGATTTTATATACTCTCTAAAAAGATTAAATACATTAAAATAAAAAGTTATATTAAAGCAAACTTTTTTATTAAAAATGATATCATCCAAGCTTTAGAACTAAAACTCCAAAAGGGAGTTTAAAACACTATTTCTATATTTCTATTTAAAAAATCATAAAGACTTATAAAGGTTTATTCATGAATGATGATATGCAAAAGAGAATTTTATTAGCAACTCTTATTTCAGTTATATTTTTTGTAGCTTATGACTACTTTTTGCCTAAATCTATGGTTATAAAAGATACAAATGGACAACAAACAAACACAAATGTTGTAAATTCACAACAATTAGCACCACAATTACAAACTGCTCCAACAACAGAGAAAGTAAATATATCTTCGCCTGTGTTAGAAAGTAAAATTATTTCAAAAATAGTATCAAAACATTTTGATATAGAGATAGATTCACTAGGTAGAATCCACCAAGTCTATTTAAAAGACCATCGGTTTAAAACTGAAGAATCAGACTATTTAAGTCTATTTGATATAAATTCAAATAATCCAAAACCACTTGAAATTAGATTTGTGGATAAAGATTTAAATGAAGAAGCTTTTAAAGTAGATGTAGTAGCTAATAAAAAATTGTTAGAGTTAAAAAATTCTCCTATAACTTTAACTTTAACTCAAAATTTATCGACTACAACACTTACTAAAACAGTAACTTTTTATCCAAATGGTAAGTATGATTTAAATATTAAAGTTTCAAATGATAAAAGATATTTTCTTTCAACAGGATTTAGACCATCTGTGTTAGTAGATATGATGACTTTTCACGGAGCATTATTAGCCGAAGCTGATGGAACAATTTCTATGATTGATGATGGTGATGGTATCACAAATGAAGCACATAATGGTGTAAAAATTGCTGCATCAGTTGATAGATACTATACAACTGCACTATATAATTTAGAAGAGGGATTTAATGTAGTTTTACTAACAGATAGAGAAGATAATCCTCTGATTTTTATAGATGGAAAACCCGATTTTTCATTAAATGGTTATGTAGGTGCAAAAGATTTTAGTGTATTAAATGCAATTAATCCTGAACTTACTTCAATTATTGAGTATGGTTTCTTTACTTTTATAGCAAAACCTATGTTTTTAGTTTTACAATATCTACACGATTCAATAGGAAATTGGGGTTGGGCAATTATTGCACTTACATTTTTAGTTAGATTAATTCTATATCCTTTAACATATAAGGGTATGGTGTCAATGCAAAAGCTAAAAGCACTTGCACCAAAAATTAAAGATTTACAAGCTAAATATAAAGGTGATTCACAAAAACTTAATATGCATATGATGGATTTATATAAAAAAGAGGGTGCTAATCCTATGGGAGGATGTTTACCTCTAATTTTACAAATTCCAGTATTTTTCTCAATTTATAGAGTTTTATTAAATGCAATTGAGTTAAAAGGGGCAGAGTGGATGTTTTGGAGCGATTTATCTCTAATGGATCCATATTTTGTATTGCCTGTTTTACTTGGAGTTAGTATGTATATTCACCAAGTTATTACACCATCAACTTTTACAGACCCTCTTCAAGCAAAAGTATTTAAATTTTTACCAGTTATATTTACATTTTTCTTTATAACATTCCCAGCAGGACTTGTATTATATTGGTTTGTAAATAATATATTCTCAATTGCACAACAATATTATATTAATAAAATATTCGAAAGAAAAAAGGCAGAGAAATGATGAAAAAAATTGAAGCTATAACACTAGAAGAGGCTTATGCAAAAGCCTCTAAAGAGTTTAACTGCTCTATTACAAATTTAGATATTGAAGTAATTCAAAGTTCTAAAAAAGGTTTTTTAGGAATAGGTAAAAAAAGTGCGATAATTGTGGCAACAAATAAAACTAAACCTTCACCAAAAGAGAGAATAAAACCAAAACCACCTGAATTAAAACCTGAAATTAAAGAAGTAAAAGTAAAAAAAGAGCCTAAAAAACATATAGTTAAAAAAGAAAAAGAATCAACTACAATTATTAATGAACCTAAAGTAATAAAAGAAGTTAAAGAGACTAGAACATCTAAAGAAGCCCAATCTCAAAGAAAAAATACAAATAGTGATATATTTAATAACTTTTATGGAGATAAGAAAAATCTTGATGAAATTGCAAAAGAGATTGAAGAGGATTTAAGAACTCTCTTTAACTTTGGATGTTTTGGTTTAGATAAAATAAGAGTATCACCAGAGGATTCAAATACACTTTTAATTGAATTTGATGGAAAAGATGCAGCACTTTTAATTGGAAAAGAGGGATATAGATATAAAGCTCTCTCATATATGCTCTTTAATTGGATAAATCCAAAATATAACTTAATGGTTAAACTTGAAATTGCAGAATTTTTAAAAAATCAAGAAGATATGATTAAAAATTATTTAGCTCCACTAATTGATAATATAAATTCTACTGGTTATGGTCAAACAAAGCCACTTGATGGTGTTTTAGCCCATATTGCATTAAAACAGTTAAGAACAGCTTTTCCAAATAAATATGTAGTAACAAAAGAGAATGATAATAGTGTTAAATATGTTGTTATAACAGATTTTAAAAGATAACAACTCCTTTTTAACTTTTTTATCACTAGTTTGAATAAATATATTTTTTACAAAGATTGCTAATAGTTTTTCTATTTTCTTTCTATCTTCTTTTTTACTATTTTAATCATTATAATTACACTGAACTTTTATGGCCTTAGCATTTTTACCAATTTCAAATATCTCTGATGCTTTTAAATTATTAACACTAATATATTGTATAACAATAGTTGAGATACCAAAATATACATTTTCTAATTTAAAATATAAGTTTGGATAAGCTTTTAAGCCTTTTTTTAAATACTTTTTAACGCTCTTTTTCCCTACTATTTTACCAGATTTATTATCTGATAATTTTGTTAAAAACATACTATAATACTCTATATTTTCATCATAATGTGAAATTATTTTTTCTAAATCATGAGCATTCCACGCTTTTATCCAATCATTTGCAAATTCTAAAGCTTGTTTTTTAGTTATCATTTTTTATCTCCTTATGATTAAATTTTACTATTTTTTAATAACTCTTCTTTGTTTTTTAAAGATTCTCCTATAATAAGAGTATTTCCATTATTATCTTTAATACGAAAATCTCTGTTTCCATAATCTCTATTAGCAAAATCACCTATAAATTCAATATTTTTATTTTGTAACTCTTCATAAATATCATTAGCATTTTCTACAAGGATTAAACAAGTTCCACTGCCTACAAACTCTTTACGGTTTTCTCCAAACTCTATATAAATATTATCTCTCTTAACTGAACCATAAACTGAATTATCTATTGGATTTTCCCACACACCATTAATTTCAAAACCAAGTTTTTCATTATAAAATTTAACTGTCTCTTTTACATTTTTTACTGGAAATATTACAGTAGCATTTAAAAAGTTATTTTGCATTTAATCTCCTATTTTTTCAATATCTCCATTATCACCATTAACAATAATGCTTTCACCATCTTTTATAATATTAAATAATCCCTTAACATTTACTACAGCTGGTATTCCATACTCACGAGCAACAATCGCCCCGTGAGAGAGTTGTCCTCCTGTCTCCATTACAATAGCAGAAACATTTAAAAAGAGTGGAGTCCAAGCTGGATCAGTAGATGGTGCTACTAATATATCACCTTGTTTTAAAGAGATACCATCTTGTGGATTATGTACAATTTTAGCAACTCCTTTGGCACTTCCTGAAGATACTCCCAAGCCTTTTATTTTACTGTTTTTATTTGAAATTATTGGGCTTGAATAGAGTGGCTTATCATCTATAATTAAGTCTACTGCTGATAACTTTTCTAACTCTTCTTTTTGCTTTTTACGAGAATTAACTAACTCTTTTAATCCTTTAGCACTCCAATTACCACTAAGTATAGAGATTATCTCAACATAAGCACAATGAAAAATATCATTTCTATTTTCTAATAATTCTAAAGATTGAAATCTCTCTCCAGCTTCTAACAATAAATAACGGCTAGGCTCAAGCAATCTAATAAAAGTTGATTTTGCCATCTCTCTAAGCTCGGCTCCCTCAATTGATTGTTTTAAAAGTGATTTAACCATCGGTTGCAAATAAAAAGGTACAGCTTTTTTAATTTTAATCCATAACTTTTCTGTTTTCTTTTGTTGTTGTTTATCTTTTTTTAATGGGTTTATATTTGCAATATTCTCTTTAATTATATTTAATAAAAAGCTTGAATCTTCTCTCCATCTTGGATAACTAAGATCTCCCTCATATATACCTCTATGACCATATTTATCAATAAAATAGTTAAAAGCCTTTTTAAATGATGATGAATTAGGTAAATTTTGCAAATATTTAGTTGAAGATGTTGTGTTATTAAAAAAAGATTCAGCATCAATATCTGATTTAGCTATATTTATAATTTTTTGAAGTTCATAGCCGTGATTTGCACTTGTTATATTACCTGCACCTGATAGTAATGAATTAGCAATTGAATCTCCCTCATTTGGTAAATATTTTTCAAGCAAATCAGATAGTGCAGTTATTGTGCCTGACATTGAAGATTGAACAGCAAAAGTAAGAGCATAATTAGTTATTTCACTATCACATAATTTTATTTTTTCACTAAGTTCTTTATTGCTTAAAGTATCTAGCTTTATATTTAATATCTCTTTAGCAAATTTAATCTCTTTTAATTCTCTATTTAAAGCTAACTTTTTATACTTTTTTATTATTCTCATCATTTTTATTAAACGCCACACTCTTTTTAACTTTTTATTTATACCCCCTAAAAAAATTTTATCAATAGTAATTTCACTTTGATGTCCTCCTATTGTCTTATTTGTCGCAGATGGTAAAAAACCTGTTGCGTCAAAATAAATCCATTGCAAAAGTGAAATATTTAAATATGCCCTGCCTTTATATAATTTTACAAAATTCAACCCATTAGATAATTTATATCCAAATGATTTAAAGGGAGCTTTTAAAATAGCATTTATGTGGTATGAAAATATGCTAGTACCTAAAGTGTGTTGAACCATTGGTGCAGCATCACGAAAATTACCATTACTCCATACCTCTTGTTGATTTTTAAATATATTTAATACAGGAGGCTTTAATACAGTTACAGGTCTTGCTTGTAGTAAAAAAAACTCTTCTCCATCAAATACCCACTCAATATCTTGATGTACTTTTCCATCTCCTAGAACCCAAAAAACTATTTGGACTTGCATTGTTAATATTTTAATTTGCTTCTCATTTAATACTTGTCTATTTTTGTTATTAGATGAGTCTTTTAAATAAGTCCCATTATCTTTATTAATATCGCTATATTTTAATTTACTTCCAATTTTTATATTTTCTAATTTTAAGTTATGAGAGTTTACTTTATACTCATCTGGCTCTATCACTCCATTAACAACAGATTCACCTAAACCAAAATTTGTATTTATAATCGTTAAATCTTGCCTTGCACTAATAGGCTCACAAGAAAAAGCAATTCCAGAAGATTTTGCATTTATCATTTGCATAATTACAACAGCACAATTTAACTCTAAATCATCTATATTTAACTTTCTACGATATGATACAGCCCTCATTGTCCATAATGAAGCAAAACAGTTAAGAATAGAGTATTCTATCTCTTCTAAAGAGTTAATATTTAAATAACTCTCGTGAATTCCTGCAAAAGAGCTATTTTTGCTATCTTCTAGCGTAGCACTTGAGCGAATAGCTAATGGTATATTTGATAATTTATTCTCTTTTAAAAAAATTTTTAACTCTTCTAAGATATTTTTATTTAATTTAATTTCAAAAAATTTTCCACGAATCTCTTTTAAGAGTAAATCATTCAAATTTTTTTGAACTTTTTTAATTAAAATTAATATATCTTCTCTATTTACTATTTGTTTGTAAATATCACTATTTAACACGCCACCATTTGGAACATTAAAACCAAAATAATTTAACTTTGAAAGATTATAACCTTTACCGCCAAATTTTTGAATTTTTATATCACTATTATAAATTTGATTCCAAGTAAATATATTTTTTATCATAAATTATCCTTGTTTTGAATACCTTGTAATAGTATTTTAAGTAATCGTTTTAATATTTCATCTAATTGATTAGGTTGAGGTTTTTTAATCCATTTAAGTACAGAGACTATTATAAAGCCTCCTATCATGTCTGCTAATTCCCATAAATCAATATCATCTCTTATTAATTTTTGTTTTTTAGCTGATGTTAAAACATTATAAATAAATCCTCTACTTGAAGAGAGAGGAGATTCATCATTTTTATCTCTATCTCTAGTTAAACTGTGAATTACCATAGCTTCAGCGATTTTTTCTCTTTTTTCAAACCAATTACCAAGTGATTCTAAATACTCATCTAGCACTTTTAAAGCTGATTTGCCATTAGAGATAGATTTTAATGCTTTAAGTGTTATTTCACTATTTGATTCTCTCTCTATTGCCATTAATATCTCAAGCTTTGTATTAAAGTGTTGATAAAATGTTCCCTTTGCAACATTTGCTAATTTAATAATATTATCAATTAATGTTGCTTCAAAGCCTTTAGATTCAAATAAATTTCTAGCTGAATTTATTAATTTATCTCTAGTTCTTTTTTTTCTCTCTTCTTGTGTTGCCATAATTATACTCCTTTAAATATTGACTAGAGTATAATAATATACTTAAGTATATTAAAATAAAATAAAATATAAAAACTTATGATAAATTATTTAATAAGTTCTTATATTTTTAAAACTCTTTTTGGTATTATAAAATCAAATAAAATCCAAGGTATATTATGATTGAAAAGTTAATAAAAGAGAAATTTTTAATTCTTGATGGAGCAATGGGAACTCAAATTCAAGAAGCTGATATAAAAAATGAGGATTGGGAAGGAAATATTGGTTGTAATGAGATATTAAATTCAAGTACACCAGAAATTATAAAAAATATTCATAGAGAATATTTAAATGTAGGTGCTGATATAATTAAAACAAATACTTTTGGAGCTATTCCTTGGGTACTTGAGGATTATGATATTTTAAGCAAAACTCACGAGTTAGCTTATAATGGCGTAAAGTTAGCTAAAGAGGTAACAAGTGAGTATAAAAATAAATTTGTAGCAGGGGCGATAGGACCTGGAACGAAATTACCATCACTTGGACATATCAATTACACAACAATGTATAGTGGTTATAAAATTACTGCAAAAGCTATGCTTGAAGCTGGTGTGGATATTTTTTTACTAGAGACTGCACAAGACCCACTGCAAATTAAAGCAGGACTTCACGCAATAGAGGACTCTTGTAAAGAGGCTAGTGTTGATATTCCTATTATGGTATCTGTTACAATAGAACTTAGTGGAACTATGTTAATTGGAACGGATGCTTCTACAATTGCAACTATATTAGAACCTTTTAATATTGTCTCGTTAGGTTTTAATTGTGGAACTGGTCCTATTGAAGTGAAAAAACATATTCAAACTTTGTCGCAAGTTTGGCATAAACCAATTTCAATACACTCAAATGCTGGTCTTCCTGAAAATAAAGGTGGACATACATATTATCCAATGCAACCAAATGAATTTGCTAAATTAGAAAAAGATTTTTGTGCTATTAATGGAGTTTCATTTTTAGGTGGGTGTTGTGGTACAACTCCTGCTCATATTAAAGCTTTAAGTGAAGCAGTTAAAGGCTTAAAACCACTTTTAGCAAAAGGAGGTCATATAACTTCAATTGCATCTTTGTTTAATACAACCCCTTTAAAACAAGAACCAGCTCCATTTTTAATGGGAGAGAGAAGTAATGCAACAGGTTCAAGAGCTTTTAAAAATCTTTTAATTGCAGAGAATTTTGAGGGAACTCTAAGTGTAGCTCAACAACAAGTAAAAGCAGGAGCTCACGGAATCGATATAAGTGTGGGATTTGCAGGAAGAGATGAGCGAGTTGATATGGCAAAAGTTGTAAGTATCTATAATCAGAAAGTAGCTATTCCATTAATGGCTGATTCAACACAAGTTGGCTCACTTGAAGTTGCACTTCAACACATTGGAGGAAAAGCTATTATAAATTCCGCTAATCTTGAAGATGGTGAAGATAAATTTGATAAAATTTGTACTTTAGCTAAAAGATATGGTGCGAGTTTAGTGTGCCTTGCCATTGACGAAAAGGGAATGGCAAAAACAAAAGAGAGAAAAGTAGCAATAGCAAAACGAATGTACGAAAGAGCTACAAAAATAAATAAATTAAAAGGTGAAGATTTAGTTTTTGATTTATTAACTTTTACAGTTGGAAGTGGAGATGAAGAGTATTTTACATCTGCTATTGAAACTATTGAAGCTATTAGAGAGTTGAGAACAAATTACCCTGATGTAGGGGCAGTTTTAGGGCTTTCAAATGTCTCTTTTGGATTACATAAAAATGCAAGAATTTATCTAAATTCTGTATTTTTACATCATTGTATTGAGGCTGGTTTGACGATGTCAATTGTAAATGTAAAACATATTATTCCATACTTTAAATTAAGTGATGAAGATAAAAAAATATGTGAAAATTTAATATTTAATCGCCGAAAAGATGGCGATCCTCTCTTTAAATTTATTGATTATTTTTCTAATGTAGAGAAAAAAGAGGATATAAGTAATGATGAATTTAATAAGCTTTTTACTGATGAGAAGATTAAAAAACTTCTACTTGATGGTGATAAAGAGGGTATGTTAAAACTTTTAGAGAGTGCAAAAGATGAATTAGTCCCTGAAAAAATTGTAAATGAGATTTTACTTGATGGAATGAAAGTTATAGGGGAACTTTTTGGAAGTGGAAAAATGCAACTTCCTTTTGTACTTCAATCAGCTGAAGTTATGAAAAGTTCAGTTGATTTTCTTAATCCATTTTTACCAAAACAAGATAAAATAACTGAAACAACTTTAGTTTTAGGAACTGTTAAAGGTGATGTTCACGATGTTGGTAAAAATTTAGTTGATATAATTTTAAGTAATAATGGTTTTAAAGTTATAAACATTGGAATTAAAGCAGATATAGAAGAGTTTATAAAAACAATAAAAGAGAATAATATTAATGCGATTGGAATGAGTGGACTTTTAGTTAAATCAACTTCTGTTATGCAAGAGAATCTACAAGAGTTAAAAAATAGAGATATCAACATACCTGTACTCTTAGGTGGG
This sequence comes from Campylobacteraceae bacterium, assembly GCA_016744535.1. Taxonomy (GTDB): domain Bacteria; phylum Campylobacterota; class Campylobacteria; order Campylobacterales; family BB28; genus BB28. The sequence continues at coordinate 30,695 of JADGEE010000002.1, read as the reverse complement.
GCTGCTTTAACTAAGAAATTTATAGATGATTTTTGCCGACCAAATTATGATGGTGCTATTTTCTACTGTAAAGATGCTTTTGATGGAATTACAGCAATGGGACGAATTGAAAAGGGAAATTTAGATACTAATTTAGGAGATGATAAAACTCAAAAACCAAAAGAGATGGTAAAGAAAAAAGAGATAATAATTCCTCCAATTAGTGAAATTAAAATGCCTAAAAAAATAGAGATTCCAACTCCAGCATTTTTTGGTAGAAGAGTTTTTGTTGCTCCAAATACTGGCGATGATAAAATGGTTAAAAAGTATGAAAATATTAAAAAACTAGCATTTGATTGGTTAAATAAGAAAATTTTATTTAAGCAAAGATGGGGTTTTAAAAGTAAAGGAATGGAAAAGTTAGAGTATGAAAAATTTACTGAAGATGAAGTGATTCCAACTTATGAAAGATTAAAAGATGAATTTTTAAATGGCTTGTTTGAGCCAACTGTAATTTATGGATATTATCCTTGTAGGGGGGATGAAAATTCTTTATTAATTTTTAATGAAAGTGAGGGAAATGATAATAGTGAGCCTCTTAGTGAGACAATAGGCAGAGCAGAAAAAATATTAACTTTCCCAAGACAAGGAAAAAAACCACATCGTGCTTTAAGTGATTATTTTAGAGGTGATAGACACGATATTTTACCTTTAAGCATAGTTAGTTCAGGATTAAAAATTAGTGAATATGAGCAAGAGCTGTTTAAAGCTGGAAAATTTAAAGAGTATTATTTAGTTCACGGTTTAGGTGTAGAGTTAGCTGAAGCATTAGCTGAAATAATTCATAAACAAGTTAGAATTGAACTTAATATTTTAAAAGATGAGAGTGCAGATTTAAGTGAAGTTAAAATGAGATCATATCAAGGCTCAAGATACTCATTTGGTTATCCTGCTTGTCCTGATTTAGAGTTAAATAAGCCTCTTTTTGAATTACTTAGACCACAAGAGTTTGGTATAAATTTAAGTGAAACTTTTCAAATAGTTCCTGAACAATCAACATCAGCAATGATTAGTTATCACCCTGAAGCGTTGTATTATACGATATAAAAACTAGTTTTTATGAATATTAGAGAAAGTATAAAATAATAAAAAAAGGAAAAAATTTATAACCCCCAAATTCTTGGGATTTTTCCTCTTTTAGATAATTTATAATAACTTCCCCAAAGTTTTTTAATCCAATGTCCAACAATAGGCATAGGAATCATCATACCTCTTTTTGTATCTCTATATACAAACGCAGCACCATCTCCACTATCCATAATACACAATATATTTAAATGCTCTTTATAGCCTTTTTTCTTATCTCTATTTGTCTCTATTGATTTGATATTATAAGCTGTGTTTCTAGCCATAACTTCGGCAATATGTCCCTGTTTTGCTCTCCACTCTGGTCCTTCGATATATGATACATCTCCAATTGCAAATACATCACTAAAACCCTCAACTTGACAATAGTCATCAATTTTAATAAATCCAGCCTCTGTTAATGGTAAATCTGATTCTTTTAAAATAGGATGACCAGCATTTGCAGGGATAAACATAATAAAATCACTATCTAATTTTGAATCATCTTCAAAGATAACTCCATCAGTTTGAAACTCTTTTATTTTTTTGCCAAAGTGTTTTTTAATATCTAATTTAGTAAAAAATACTTCCATCATTTTAAGAGCTTTTTCGCCCATTTTTGCCCCAGGTTTTGGCATTGGAGCAAAAAATGTCAATTCAAAATTTTTCCTAATTCCTTTTTGTTTGAGTAAGTGATGAATATTAAACATAACTTCAAAAGCAGGTCCACCTCTAATTGCTGTCTTATCTTTTGGATTACCTCCAAAACCGATAGTGATTTTACCTTTTTTCTTTTGTAATAATCCATCAATTTGAGCTCTTATCCCAACAGCCTCTTCTGGTGCTCCACAAATTGATAAGAAATTTTCACTCCCTTTTGGTTTTGCTTTTCCACTTCCAATAGCTACTACTAAATAATCATAATTTAAATCACTATTTTTTAAATAAACTTTTCTTTTTTTAGCCTCTATTTTAGAAACCTCATCAATTATTAAATCAAATTTATGAGTTTGACTTAATTCTGTTAAAGATAACTCTACATCTTCAGGTTTAACTTCTCTTGTTGGAATCCAAATAGAGATTGGATAGATATATAGATAATCTCTATTTGAAACTAGAGTTACATCAAAACCCTCTTTTTTTAAAAATATAGAGGCTTCAACTCCTGCAAAACCTCCTCCTAAAACTAAAACTCTCTTCATTCACTATTCCTCTGTTTTTACTTTTTATTTTTAGCTTCAATTAAATCATATCTAGGATATACAAAAACTGTCTCTCTATTGACTACAATTCTCTTAGCCTCATCAACCGCATAAGCTTTAATTGAAATTGTAATTGGTGTATCTTTTCTATCGTCTTTTACTAACTCTTTTTTAGTTTGAAGTATTACAATCTTTTTAGCTTTTCCTCCAGCACTTAATTTAAAAGGATTTTTAGGTCTTAAAATAGTAATATCGTCATTGTCTTCTATATCAAAATAATAGTTATGGGCTTTATTATCAGTATTTTGAAATAAAAATACATAAGAGTTTTGAACTATATTATCTTTTTTAATAGAATAAAGTTCAGTTGTTTTGTTTATGTTTAGCAACATATACTCTTTTGTTGTACTCATAGCAATCAATCCAATTAGAGTTAAAGTTAAAACAGCAATATAACCAAGTGTTCTAAATCTAAAATATCTAGTTTTATTTTTTGTATTTATTTCATAATCACTTGACCATTGAACTAAACTCTCTTTTTCAAGTGAACCCATAACTTTTGTACAAGCATCAACACACTCTAAACAGTTTATACACTCAAGCTGTAAACCTTTTCTAATATCAATATGAGTTGGACAAACTCTTACACAGCTTTCACATCCTGTACACTCACCCTCGCCCTTAGGTGGCTTTTTATGAAGTTTCTCTTTCTCATCATTATAAATCGTTCCACCTCTATGTGGGTCATAAACTGCCATCACTGTATCATCATCATACATAACTGATTGAACTCTTGAGTAAGGACACACATATACACAAAAATCCTCTTTTAACATAATTGTATCATACATTAGAAATCCAAATAAAACAGCTCCAAAAATAAGCATAGTAGTATGCTCTTCTATATTTTGAATATATGAAAAAAAGTCTTCAGGTGGTACAAAATACCATAAGAAATTAGATGATGCAATGAGTGCTAATACTGCCCAAATAAGTACAGCGACTGTTTTCTTTAATTTATTTATAGGCTTAGACATATCAGGTTCTATCTGCTTATTATTTATATTTTTTCTAAGCCCTAATAGTTTTGTTTCAATAAAATCCCTATAAATTACTCTAAAAATTGTCTTAGGACAGCCCCAACCACACCAAATTCTACCACCTACGGTTGTAAGGAAAAATATTCCTAAAAACATAAGTATTAATATAAATGGCATTAGATATAACTCTTGCATATCAAAAGATACACCTAATAAGTGCATTTGCATATGGTCAAACGATAATAAAAATATATGATTACCGTCTATTGTAATAAAAGGTACTCCCAGTGAAATTATAGTGATAAGTAAAAATGTAAGATATCTCTTTGTTCTATAAGAGATCCAATTTTTTAAATACTCTTTAGCTCTGTTAGCCATATTATTCCTTTTATTTGGTTTTAATTTAATTCTCTTCCATTGGACATTCTATTACTTTAATATCAAATTCAGTCTTATCTTTAAATGTTTTATTTAAAGCTAAAGCTTTTAAATCTCGTGAATTTATATAATCTCTAAGTGAACTTCTACTAACATTTAATCTTCTAGCAATTTCACTTATAGTAAAATTTTTTCTTAACATAGAGACTATATCATCTAGTAATTCATCAAATTGAGATTTTGATATTCTTCCTTTTGGTCTTCCTTTGATTTTATGAAAATTTTTAATATTCTCTTCTCTAAAATCATTTAAAAGACTAAGTAAAACAAGTGATGAAATTTTAGAATCAATAGAGAGTTTTTTAGAAGTTATATGAATAATTACACCCTTTTTAATTAAGCAGGTAAATATTTTTATAACTTCTCCTAGTTTAAAACTAATAGTATGTAAATTAAATATTATTAATTCATCATCACTTTTTAGAGTTTTTAATAGCTCTATACCTTCTCTTGATTCTAATTTATCAAGCTCTTTAGAGTTTTCAATAAATTCTTTATCAACATCCATACCATAAAATGAGCAATAAGCCATAATTGAACTTTTTTGAATAGCAAATAATTCATTGTTAGTTACTCTAAAATATGCTAATCTCATAAGTTTCCTTTATGAAAAAAATAAGTATAGCCTACTTTGACGATAAAAGTCAATTAAATTAAACTTTTTATCGTCAAAATATTTTTTAATAAGTTATAATTTTTAGACACTTTAGCCGATTATATTGCTAATCAAGGATGAGTAATTTTTAAAGGAGTAAAAATGAGTGTTTCACCAACGGGTAATGTTATACTTGTTAATCAACAGAGTCATATAGCAAGTAACGCCTCTAGTAATTTACAAAATAGATTTGATTTACAAAATTTAGCAGCAATGATAAAGGCAAATGAGTTAGATGAGACAAAAAGTGTTCGACCAACAGAGGCAAATCACGAAATAGACCCAGAAAATGAGCACGAAAAAGAGAAAATTGACGAGGAAGAGAAACAAAAACAGAAGAATAAACAAAAAAAACAATATTTTAAAGAATCAAAAAATAATGATGAAGAAGAAGAAAAAATTATAAGTTCTCATATATTAGACTTAAAAGGTTAAAAAATTATTTTATTTAACTAAAAAAAAGCTACAATATCTTAATTAAAATTTTTAAAGGTAAATAATGGGTAATAATTTAGATAGTGTTAATCAATCCACTAATTTACATAAACGAAATGAAGTTCAGTTTTTATGTTTTCGCTTAGTTGAAAATGGTGATATATATGCGATAAATGTATTTAAAGTAAAAGAGATTATAAAATATACGAATACGGTAACAAGAACTACACACGACGATAATGCTCTACTTGAAGGAATTATTACAGTAAGAGATAAAATTTATCCAATAGTTGATTTAAAAAAATGGTTTGCTTATGATTCTGAAATACCAAATGTGGAGATAAAAAATAGTGCAATAAAGGGTGATAATTTTCAAATATTAATTTGTGATTTTTCTCAAACTACACTAGCAATTAAAATTTCTAAAGCAGAGAGAATCTTAACAAAAAAGTGGGCAGATATTCATCAAGTATCGAGTTATTCACCAAATAAAGATACAGCTCAAAAAATTATAAATCACACAAAATATTTTGATGGAGAGTTAGTTAAAGTTGTAAATGTTGAAAAAATGTTGATTGATGTTTTTCCAAATATAGAAGATACACAAATTGACGAAATTGATAATTTACAGAAAATAGTATCAGTAAAAGATATTTTATTAGCTGAAGATTCTCCAGTTGCTATGAAAATGATGAAAAAAATTTTAGATAAGTTGGGAGTTCGTTTTAAAGCATTTGAAAATGGTCAATTATTGCTTGATTACATTAATAATAAAACAACTAATGTAGATAATATAGGGCTTATTATAACTGACCTTGAAATGCCAATAGCTTCTGGATTTGAAGTTATTAAACAAATCAAAAATAATAAAGAATTCTCACATATTCCAATTACTGTAAATTCATCTATGAGTGGAAAATCTAATAAAGATATGGCAATTAGTCTTAATGCTGATGATTTTATATCAAAATCACATCCAAAAGAGGTTGAACGAGTTATTAGTAAATTTATAAAGGAAAATTGAGATGAAACTTTTTAATGATTTTAAATTAAAACATAAAATTTTACTTTTAGTTTTAACTATAAATATTATTACAACTATTATTTATACTTTTTATAGTTATAGTATTCAAAAAAAAGAGGTTTATCACGATATAGATGATAGATTAAAATCTGGTGTCTATTCAACTTTACATATAATAGGCAGAAACTTTCATGATAATATCGTAGATGAAAATTCTGTTTCAGAGGAAGCTTTTAAAAATATAATGTTTGAATTGTCTGAATTTACAACTGAAGTTGATTTAACTTACATATATAGTATGATTACAAGAGATGAAAAAATATATTTTACCTCTTCAAGTGCGTCAGAGGAAGAGATAGAAGAGAATAATTATGCAGGATATTTTGAAGAATATGAAGATTTTAGTGATAAACTAATTCAAGCATTTAAAACTAATAAACCAGTTTATGAAGAGTATGAAGATAGTTATGGAAATTTTAGATCCTATTTTGTTCAATTTAAAAATAAAAGTGGAGAGACTTATATAATAGGTGCTGATATAGAGATAAACTATATATCAGCCATATTAAAAAAAGTTGTTATTCAATCTATTTTAATTGGTATCGCAATTATAATTTTTACTATGATTTTAGCAATCCCTATGATTAATTTTATAGTGAATCAAATTGAAAAAATTTCATTAAAAATTAGAAAAATAGCAAAAAATAGTGATTTAACAATTGACATATCAAATAACAATAGAGATGAAATAGGTTCTATGTCAAGAGAGTTAAGTAATTTATTTGATACTTTAAAATCTATTATAGATGATGCAAAGCAAACTTCAATGGAAAATTCATCAATAGCCCTAGAGCTTAGTTCTAGTGCAAAATCAATTGAATCTAGGGTTTTAAAAGAGATGGAAGTGGTTGAAGTTGCAACAAATAGTGCAGGAAATATAAAACATTTATTAAAAGATAGTGTCAATACATCTGTTATGGCAAAAGATAAAATTATTGATGCAAATTCATCTTTAGATAATGCAAAAACAAAAATTTTAAGTATGGCTTCAAAAATAGATAAAACTTCTGAAATTGAAGTAGAGTTAGCTGATAAATTAAATAAATTAACAAGTGAAGCAGAACAGATAAAAGGTGTTTTAACTGTTATTAGTGATATTGCTGACCAGACAAATTTACTTGCCCTAAATGCAGCCATAGAAGCTGCAAGAGCTGGTGAACACGGAAGAGGTTTTGCTGTTGTTGCTGATGAAGTACGCCAATTAGCAGAGCGAACCCAAAAAAGCCTTAGTGAAATTAATGCCACAGTAAATATAATAGTACAGTCAATTATGGATGCAAGTGGAGAGATGAATGAAAATTCAGCAAATATTCAAGATTTAGCAAAAGTTTCAAATGAGACTGGAATTGAGATGGATACTCTATTTAATATTATGCAAGATGTTACTGGAGTTGTTGAAAATACAGTCCAAAATTCAAATAAAGTGACAGAAGATGTAGAGGGAATAGCACTAACAGTAGATGATATCTCTATTGTAGCTAGCTCAAATGCTAGAAGTGTTGAAGAGATAGGGGATGTTACAAAAGAGCTTCATAAAATGGCTGAACACTTAGAATCAAAATTAAATCAATTTAAAACTTGAAAATAAAAATAGATAAGAAGAGTATAAATGAAAATTTTTTTAGGTTACATAGAAAATGATAAATTTAAAAAAGATAAAGCTTATGAATTTATAAGTAAAAATATAGACTATGAAGATTCAATATTAACTCCAAAAGAGTTATATTTTAAATTAAAGTCTGATGAAAGTTTTATAGAGTTTTTAAAAGAGATTTATCAAAATAGAGAAGTTGGAATTTTATCAATTAATGAAGATAAAGATGAAATTGAATATAAACATTTTTGGTTTTTTAGAGGTTATAAAGATGAGCATTTTAATTTTTTTCTAAACTATTTTAACATCTATTTTGATGAAGAATATGCTAATAGGGAAGATATAGAAAAAGAGTTGAAAGAGTTAGTAGATGATGAATTAGAAAAAATGAAAATTAAACTATAAAAACTAAAACTAAGGTTAAAGATGAATTATAAAATTTTAATTTTTGAAAATGATGAGTTAAATAGAAATTTTATAGTAGATATTTTAAAAGATAATTTAGAATGTGATATTATTAATGTAAATAATGAAAAAGAGGCTTTAAGTATTGCAAGGGCAGAATTACCAAATTTAATTCTTTTTGGTTTTAACACTTTTAATACAGAAGCTTTGCGTTTTATAGATAGTGTCAAAACAGATATTACAACAACAGATATTCCAATTATTTTGATGAGTAAAACAGATGTAAACAGAATTAAAGATAATACCTATTTTTATGATATAAAATATTTTATAAAAAAACCATTTGCAAAACAAGATTTTTTAGATTTTACAAAGAGAGTTTTAGAAGAAGAAAATAGTTTTATTGGAAGTTATACAAATAGATATATAAAAGCTTTTGTCTCATATAAATCAAGCCAAAATATAGCTTCAAGAATGATGTCAATATTAGAAACAATTTCATATAAACTTCATATTCCACCTCAAATAAAGTTAGATATAAAATCAGTTTTAGGAATTTTATCAACTTCAATTAGAGATGGAAGTATCAATAAAGCAATAAAATTTTATGAAGATATGAAATTTGCAGTGGCGATACTTAAACTTTTAAAAGGTGTTAAAAACCCTAAAAGTATTTATGAGCAATTAATATATGCAATTTATGAGATGGAAAGTATGATTTATCACAATTTAGATATAAATTCCATTAGTTTAGAAAAAGTGATTGAGCCTGAAATTTTAAAAGTTATCAAAGAAGTTTATAATGAAAATGAAATTTTTGTGAAGAGTGGTGCTGATTTTGAATTAGTTTGGGATAGATTAACAGATATTGTTATGAATGATTCTTCTCTTGAGTTTAATTTAGTTAATAAATTCATAGAGTATTCAAAAAATATATTAAGAGAGATTATTTTAAAAGGAAGTGATAGTATTGTTAAAGTTATAAATTCAGATAAAAAATTAGAATTTATTATAATTCCAAATCAACCTTTAAAAATTTCAAAAGAACTTTTGGATAGTAAAGTTAATGACAAGAGAATAGAAAAAGAAATTAAAAAGATAGATGATAAAGATAATTTAATTATTAGTATAAATAAAACTTTAAATAAAATAGATAAAGATAATCAAGTAAAAATAGATGATAAAGATAAAATTAGTGCAAAAGAGTATTTAAAAGAGTTAAAACTAGATATTTCTGCTGAAGTTGCTGATATGCAAGACTTAGAAGAGGAGTTTGATTTAAATCTACTTTTTTTAAATAAAAAAAATCTATTTGAAAATTTTGGAATTATAAGCTCTATTATCGCTAAATATTCTTCAAATGTTGTTAATATGACTTTTGAATTTGATGAAGTAGAAAATAATTTGACTAGCTTATCTCAACTATTTACAAGAGTTGATTGGGGTAGAATTCCTAAAGAAAATTTAAGTAATATTATCTCTCTTTTAGAAGAATTAAAGAAAAAATTAAAAGTTTGGAGAGAAGAGATTTTTATAGACCAAAGTGCAAAAGATATTCACTATTTAGATGAAGATATAATAAATATATGCAAAAACATAGAAAAAATTTCGGAAAGTTAGAGTAAAAAAAGTAATATATTATAAACTTTATTTATAAAAGGATTTAATCTTGAAAAAGAGAAATATTTTAATTACAAATGATGATGGATTTGAATCTATTGGTTTAAAAGCTTTAGTTGAAGCTTTAAGCGAAGTTGCTCATATCACAGTAGTAGCCCCAAGCACTGAAAAATCAGCTTGTGGACACTCGCTAACACTTACAAGACCATTAAGGTTTATTGAAGTAGATGATGATTTCTATAAGTTAGATGATGGAACTCCGAGCGATTGTATATATTTAGCATTAAATACTATATTTGTAGATAAAAAACCTGATTTAGTTATAAGTGGTATAAATAAAGGTGCAAATATGGGTGAAGATATAACTTACTCTGGAACAGCAGCTGGTGCAATGGAAGCTGTACTACAAGGTATTCCTGCAATATCAATTTCACAAGTTTGTAGAAATAAATGTCAAAATATAAATGAGGATTCATTTGAGTTAGCTAAATATATAATAAAAGATTTAGTTAATAAAATTTTTGAAAATAACTTTCCTCTACCTGAAAGACGATTTTTAAATGTAAATATACCACCTGCACCACTAGAGTTATTTCAAGGATATAAAATTACAAGGGCTGGATATAGACTATATGCAAATGATGCACAACTTCATAGAAATCCACGAGGAGAAGAGTATTATTGGTTAGGACTTCACGCACTTGAATGGATTGCTAGTGAAGATATGTATTGTGATTTTGAAGCAGTGCAACAAGATTATGTTTCAATTACTCCTGTAAAGTTAGATTTAACAAGTTATGATGATTTGGAAAAGTTAAAAAATTGGATTTAAGATATTCAAGATGTAAAACTCTCTTTGGAGAAGAAAATTTTATTAAACTTCAAAATACTAAAGTTTTAATTTTAGGAGTTGGGGGAGTTGGAAGTTTTGCATTAGATTGTCTATATAGAAGTGGAATTAATAATATTACAATAGTTGATTTTGATACATTTGAAATTACAAATCAAAATAGACAAATTGGAAGTGAAAATATAGGGGAAATGAAAGTTTCAGCCCTTGGAAAACTTTACCCAAAAATTATTTCTATAGATAAAAAAATAGATAGGGAATGGGTTGAAAATTTTAATTTTGAACCATTTGATATAGTAATAGATGCGATTGACGATATTGATGCAAAAGTGGCTATTGCAAAAAAAACTTATCTGAAACTATTTTCTTCAATGGGTTCAGCTAAAAAAATTTATACTACTAAAATTGAAGTTACTTCAATTTGGAAAACTCACGGAGATAAATTTGCTAAAAAGTTTCGTGATAAATTAAAAAAAGAGAGATTTAATAAAAACTTCAAAGTAGTTTTTTCTGCTGAAGAGCCTAAATGTAAAGAGTTAGGTAGTTTTGTTGGTGTTACTGGAAGTTTTGGATTAAGCCTCTGTTCATTAACAATAGATAAAATTTTAAATACTTAATTATGACTTAATTTAAGTAAAGATTAATTAAAAAAAGATTACAATCATCAATTACAAAACTTTTACAGTTTATATAATAGAAGGTAACTAATGAACTTAACAAAAATGATTAAATCAAATGAAGTTAAAAGAGATTGGATTGTAGTTGATGCTAAAGGTAAAGTCTTTGGTAGATTAATTACAGAAATAGCAATTTTACTTAGAGGCAAACATAAGACTTATTATACTCCACATGTTGATTGTGGCGATTTTGTAATTATAGTTAATGCTTCTGAGGTAAATTTCACAGGAATGAAGCTTCAAGATAAATTATATCACACACATTCAGGTTATTTTGGAAGTACAAAGAGCCAAAAACTTGAGGATATGGTTAGCAAACATCCTGAAAAGCTATTTAATTTAGCTACAAGAGGTATGCTTCCAAAAACTAAACTTGGAAAAGTTATGCTTAAAAAACTTAAAGTTTATGCAGGAAGTGAACATCCTCATTCAGCACAAGTGAAGGGAAATTAATATGAGTAAAGTTTATGCAACAGGTAGAAGAAAAGCAGCAATAGCAAAGGTTTGGCTAACTCCTGGAAGTGGAAAAATGGTTATAAATGGAATGAGCTTAGATGAATGGTTAGGTGGACACGAAAGTATTAAACTTAAAGTTAGACTTCCATTATCTGTAACAAAACAAGATAGTTCAGTTGATATTATAGCTACTACTTTAGGTGGTGGATATTCAGCACAAGCTGATGCGCTAAAATTAGGAATTGCTAGAACACTTGTGAAACTTGACGAGAACTTTAGACCTATGCTTAAACCAAAAGGTTTATTAACTAGAGATTCAAGAGTTGTTGAAAGAAAAAAATACGGAAGAAGAAAAGCGAGAAGAAGTCCTCAATTCTCAAAGAGATAATCTCTTATCTCTTTTTTAATTATGAAAAAAATTCTATTTTTAATAATATTTATAAATATAAATTTATTATGTGCCTCAACTTTACATCTTTCCATATCATCAAATATAAGTCGTATTAACCCTATTTTGGCAACTGATAATGCAAGTGCTGAAATTGCTGATTGGATATTTGAAGGACTTTTAAAATATGATAAAGATGCTAATATAATTCCTAATTTAGCCAAAAGTTATAAATTTTTAAATGATACTACACTAATTATAGAATTAAAAAATAATATCGTATGGAGTAATGGAGTAAAATTTAGTGCAGATGATGTAGTATTTACTTATAAAACAATAACTTCTCCAAAGATTTTTACACCATACTCTAGTAACTTTAGATATGTAAAAGATGTAAAAAAAATAGATAAATTTAAAATAAAAATAACTTATAAACAACCCTACTTTAAAGCCCTTGAAGTTTGGCTAACTGGAATATTACCAAAACATTTACTTGAAAATGAAAAAAATTTAATGACTTCAAAATTTAATCAACAACCAATTGGAGTTGGAAGTTATAAGTTAAAAGATTATGCTACATCTAAAGATATAGAGTTAATTGCAAATAAAAGTTATCATATCAATAAACCAAAAATAGATAATATAATTTATCACTTTTTACCAGAGGCACATACTAATTTTTTAATGTTAAAATCTCAAAAAATAGATATTGGAAGTTTAAGCCCTCTACAATTAGAGAAACAATTACCAAATGATTTTAGAGATAATTTTAATATTATAGAGCAAATAGGTAGAAGTTATACATATTTAGGATTTAATTTAAAGCTAGATAAATTCAAAGATAAGAGAGTTAGAGAGGCTATTAGTTTAGCAATTGATAGAGAAGAGTTAATTGATATTCTGTTTTTTGGACACGGACAAATATGCACGGGTCCATTTTTACCAAAAACTTTTGCATTTAATGATAATATTGATATTCCCAAAGTTAATTTAATAAGAGCGAAAGAGTTATTAAATGAAGCTGGTTATAATAAAAATAATCCTCTTGAGTTTGAGATAAGTACTAATTCAAATAATCCAATAAGACTTTATGCTTCGCAAATAATTCAACATCAACTTAAAAAAATTGGAATTAATACGAAAATAAAAGCTATGGAATGGCAAGCTTTTTTAAACACAAAAGTACACGCTAGAAATTTTGAAGCTATTGTTATGGGTTGGGCACTTTCAATACTCCCAGATGCTTATCCTATTTGGCATAGTGAATCCGATTTTATAGGAGGATTTAATTTTAATGGATATAAAAATGAAGAAGTAGATAGACTCATAAAAGAGTCTGAAAAGATAGTAAATAGAAAAAAACTTTCTATTATTTACAAAAAAATATTTAAGCTAATAGTGGAAGATTTCCCAACACTATTTTTATATATTCCAAATTCAATTACAGCAGTTAGTAAAAAAATAAAACCTATTATTCCTTCAATAACAGGAATAATGCACAATCAAATAGAGTGGGAATTAGATGAATAAAACAATACTTTTTGACTTAGACGGGACATTAATTGATTCAACCCCAGCAATATTGGAGGGATTTGATATATGTTTTAATGAAAATTACACACCAGTTCCAAACGAAGATAAAATATTATCTTTAATTGGTTATCCTCTTGATATTATGTTTATAGAATTAGGGATTGAAGAGAAAAAAATAGAAAAGTTTATACTTAGTTATAAAAAACATTATAGAAAAATTTCAAATCAAATGACAACGCTACTTCCAAATGCAAAAGAGGCAATTGAGTTAGCTTCATCTTTTGCAACTATTGGCGTTGTAACAACTAAAACAGGAAGATATTCAGATGAACTTTTAATTCATTTAGGAGTAAGAGAACATTTTAAAGTTTTAATTGGAAGAGAAGATGTAATAAATCCAAAACCGAACGCAGAACCAATTTTAAAAGCATTAACTCATTTAAAAGCAAATAAAAAGAGTAGTTTTATGATAGGTGATACAAATTTAGATGTGGAAAGTTCATTTAATGCAGGTATTAAACCAATTGGAGTTTTAACTGGATATGATAAAAATATGGATAAACATAATATTATATTAAAAGAAGATTCACTTGGAGCTGTGAAATATATAAAAGAAATTTTTTAATAAAAATAGTGAAAAATAGATTTATGAATACAACAACTAAAGGTACTTTAGGTGAAAGTAAAGCAATAGAGTTTTTAGTTAATAATAATTTTAAAATTATTGGTAAAAATTTCAGTTCTAAATTTGGTGAAATTGACATTATTGCTAAAAAAGATGAAGTTATCCACTTTATTGAAGTTAAAAGTGGATTTGGTTTTGAACCAATCTATAATATAACTCCAAATAAAATTAAAAAAATAACAAAAACTATCCATACTTATATAAAGAAGAATAAGATAGATACTCCTTTTTGTATAGATGCTATTATAATAGAAGATAATAAGTTAGAATTGATAGAAAATATCACACTTTAACTATTTGCATTAAAAGTTTTTTTGAAGTATAATTGTCGTTTTAAGTTATTAATGAAAGGATATTAAATGGGAAAATATATTGAACTTACTTCTTCAAATTTTGAAGAAACTATAAAAAAGGGTGTAACTTTAGTAGACTTTTGGGCTCCTTGGTGTGGACCTTGTAGAATGATTGCTCCAATTATTGAAGAGTTAGCAAATGATTTTGAAGGAAAAGCTAATATCGGTAAAGTAAATACTGATGATGAGCAAGATTTAGCTGTTAAATATGGAATTAGAAGTATTCCTACTCTACTTATCTTTAAAGATGGTGAAGTAGTTGAGCAAATGGTTGGAGCTTCTTCAAAACAAACTTACACTGATAAAATAAATGCTAATTTATAGGATAAAATAGATTTTATGAGTCGTTTTACAGGAGGGAGAAAATTCCTCTCTCTACCAACTCTTTTTGCCTCTTTTTTTGGTGCTGCAATGATTGCAAGTGCATTTGCATACTTTAACTACAAATTTTCAAAATATAATTTTATAGATTTTGAAAGTAATGTTTTTTATACAAAAAATGATATATTTACTCCAACTGAAAATGAATATGTAGTGATTATATTTAGTTCTAATATGCAAGATTTCAAAACTTTAGAAAAGTATTATAATGGTAGAAAAATTTTAGCAATAGATTTATATCAAAGACGCTTTAAGAGTAGTGAAAAAATTATTTATGTAAGTTCTGGAATGAATACTTTACTAAAATTTATTCAAAGATTTAATATTTATGAATTACCATCTGTTTTTTTAATAGATAAGGTAAAAGATTCTAATTATAAACAAGACAATGCAGTTAAAATATTATAAACACAATAGGAGAATTTATGCTTGATTTAGCAATTATTGGAGGAGGTCCTGCTGGACTAACTGCTGGGCTTTATGCTACAAGAGGTGGACTTAAAAATGTAGTAATGTATGAGAAAGGTATGCCTGGAGGACAAATTACAAATAGTAGTGAAGTTGAAAATTATCCTGGTATTGCTAAAGTTGTAACTGGAATAGAGTTAATGCAATCTTGGCCTGAACAGTGTATGAGATTTGGATTAAAACACGATATGAGTGAAGTTGAAAATATAAATTTAAATAATGATGGAAGCTTTAAAATAAAACTCTCTGGTGGAAAAGAAGTTGATGCAATAAGTGTAATTATAGCTACTGGAAGTACACCTAAGAAAGGTGGCTTTAAAGGTGAAAGTGAATTTTTTGGAAAAGGTGTTAGTACTTGTGCTACTTGCGATGGATTTTTTTATAAAAATAAAGAAGTAGCAATTTTAGGTGGAGGTGATACTGCACTTGAAGAGGGGTTGTATTTAGCTGGAATTTGTTCAAAAGTATATTTAATTCATAGAAGAGATAAGTTTCGTGCATCTCCTGCAACTATTGAGAGAGTTATGAAAAACAATAAAATTGAGTTAATTTTAGATTCAATAGTTGAAGAGGTTTATGGTGATGTCTCTGGAGTTAATGGAATTAAAGTTAAAAATTTAAAAGAAGAATCAATAAAGGATTTAAAAGTACCAGGGATTTTTACTTTTGTGGGTTATTATGTAAATAATTCTGTTCTAAAAAAAGAAGATGAAAGTTCAATTTGTGCTTTAAGTGAAAATGGTGAAATTATAGTTGATTTAAATATGAATACTTCAATTGATGGTTTATATGGTGCAGGTGATATTAGAATTAATGCTCCAAAACAAGTTGTATGTGCTGCTAGTGATGGTGCAACTGCTGCACTGCAAGCAATCAGTTATATAGAAAAATTTAAGGGTGAATAATGATTAAGGTAGGAGTTTTTGGAGCAAGTGGTAGAGTTGGCAAATTAATAGTTGAAAATTTAAAAAATGATAAAGAGGCAAGAGTAAGCAGTATTTTTGTTAGAAATGAGTTAGATTTTTCGGCTGAACCTGAAACACTTATAACAAATGATTTTGTCTCTTTTTTAGAATCAAGTGAAATTATAATTGATTTTTCACTTCCTGAGGCGATGGAGAGTCTATTAGAAAATGCTATAAAAAAACATCCTAAACCAATTGTAATTGGAACAACAGGACTGAATGAGCATCAAGAAAATTTAATAAAAGAGGCAAGTACTAAAATGCCAATTTTATATGCAACTAATATGTCTGTTGGAGTTGCTTTGTTAAATAGATTAGTAGAAGTTGCATCTAAGGGTTTAAGTAATTTTGATTGTGAAATAGTAGAAATGCATCATCGCCACAAAAAAGATGCACCAAGTGGAACAGCCTTAACTTTAGCTAATTCTGCTGCAAAAGCTAGAGGACTTGAACTTGATAAAATTATGATAAGTGGAAGAAATGGTAATATTGGGGCTAGAAGTGATGATGAAATTTCAGTAATGGCACTTCGTGGTGGCGATATTGTAGGTAAACATACAGTTGGATTTTATAATGATGGTGAATTTATAGAATTAAATCATACTGCAACCAGTCGTGATACATTTGCAAACGGAGCAATAAAAGCAGCAAAGTGGTTAATGAATAAAGAGAATGGCTTATATTCGATAAGTGATTGTTTAGGAATTTAAAGTCAAAAAAAGGATTTAATTTTGTGTGCTGTAGTTGGTGTTTTTAATGTAGAAAATGCAGGAAAGATAGCTTATTTTAGTCTCTTTTCAATGCAACATCGTGGTCAAGAAGCAAGTGGGATTAGTAGCAGTGATGGAAATAGACTTCACACTATAAAAGATAGAGGTTTAGTTACTTCAATTTTTAGTGAAGATAAATTAAAAACTCTAAAAGGTAATATGGCAATAGGACATAATAGATATTCTACTGCTGGTGATGATTCAATTCTTGATGCACAACCTGTATTTGCAAGATATGATTTAGGTGAAATGAGTATAGTTCATAATGGTAATTTTACAAATAGAGAAGAAGTTAGAAACCAATTGATTAAACGAGGAGCTATTTTTCAAACTTTTATGGATACAGAAAATTTAATTCATTTGATTGCAAAAAGTGACGAAGATAAACTGCTTGATAGAATTATAGATGGTCTTAAAAAGATGGAGGGGGCTTACTCTCTTGTAATCTCTGGTAAAAAAAAGATGTTTGTAGCTAGAGATCCTTATGGTTTTAGACCACTCTCTTTAGCAAAATTAAATGATGGATATGTAGTTGCTAGTGAAACTTGTGCTTTTGATTTAATTGGAGCTGAATATATTAGAGATATAAAACCAGGTGAACTTTTAATTTTTGAAAAAGGTGAAAAAGAGCCAACTTCAATGCAAATTCTACCTGAAAAGTCATATAAGTGTATATTTGAATATATCTATTTTGCTAGACCAGATAGTGATATTTTTGAAAAAAATGTATATGAGGCTAGAGAAAAAATGGGAATGGAGTTAGCAAAGGAGTTGCCAGTTGATGCTGATATGGTTGTTCCTGTTCCTGATAGTGGTGTGGCTTCAGCACTTGGATACTCAAAAGAGAGTAAAATTCCATTTGAGCTTGGAATTGTAAGAAATCACTATGTTGGAAGAACATTTATTGAACCAACTCAAGAGATAAGAAATTTAAAAGTAAAATTAAAACTCTCACCTATTAAAAAATTTATTCGTGATAAAAAACTTGTTGTAATTGATGATAGTATTGTAAGAGGAACTACTTCAAAACAAATTGTAAAAATGCTTCGTGATGCTGGGGCTAAAGAGGTACATATGAGAATAAGCTCACCCCCAACAGTTAATCCTTGTTTTTATGGAGTTGATACTCCTGATTCTGAAGAATTAATTAGTAATAAAATGAGTAATGATGAGTTATGTAGCTATATTGGAGCAGACTCACTAGCTTACCTTTCAATAGGTGGACTTTTAAGAAGTATAGGAAAAGAGAGTGATAATAATAGCTACTGTAAAGCTTGTTTTGATGGAAAATATCTATAAGATGAACATATGAAAATAGCATCTATTGATATAGGATTAAAAAGAGTTGGAATAGCAATATCTTTAAACAATATTATACTTCCACAAAATGCTATTATTAGAAAAAATAGAAATCAGGCTTCAAGAGATGTAGATGAATTTTTAAAAGAGTATAAAATTGACACTCTAATAATTGGAGTACCTATTGGTGGTGACAGTGAAGAGGATATGAGAAAACGAGTAAAACATTTTTCCTCTTTACTTAATTTTAATGGAAAAATATATTTTCAAGATGAGAGTTACACATCTTTTGAAGCAAGAGAGATGACACACGGTATAATAAAACAGAAAAGAGATGGAAGATTAGATTCTATTTCAGCTAAATTAATACTTCAAAGATGGATTAATGAGAATTAACCAAAGCTAACTATAATATTGATACTGATTAAATAAGTTAAAAAAAATAGCTTAGTATAAGAATTTATATGAAAACTTTGCAAAAAAAAGTCAAATAAGTGCTATATATGTAGTAGTGTAATAGTTACTAAAAGATGGAAAAAGTTTTATTTTTACCATCTTTCAAAAAAAGAAATGCTGAAGAGCTTATTATTCTTTTAAATATGCGATATTATCTTTAATATATAAAATTTCAACTTTCTCCCCTTTTTTTAACTTTTTATCTGAATTATGTCTCCATAGAGTTCCTCTGAAATTTATCATCTCTTCACTTTCTACAATCCCAAATCCACCCTCTTTTAAAAAATCATCATTCACTTTTTTATCAGTTGAAGTTAAAAGAGATGATTTTACTTTTTTTCTTAAACCAATTAGCAAAATTAATCCTATAATTGAAATTAGTGCAAATTGATGTAGAGAGTTTTGAAATTCAATAATCAATCCAATTATACCAACTATCAATGAGGCTATTCCAAACCAAATAATTACAAAGTTTGGAATAAAAATTTCAAATGCTACTAAAAATATACCAATTCCAAATATAATATTATTTGAAATAGAGGGAAATTCCATCAACTTTCCTTTTTGATAATATCTTTAAACATTGATAATGCACCAATTATTTCTGTTACTTCATAAGGAATAATAAATTTATTTTGACTATTACTATTTGCTAATTTTCCAAACTCTTTTATCCTATCTTTTGCAAGTAAAAACTCACCAGCTTTTTCATTTTCTGATAGAGATTTATTTAATGAATCCATAGCATTTTTTTGACCCTCTGCTACTCTTTCTTGTTCATATTTTTTAGCATCAGCCATTCTTTCAATTGCTTCAGCTTCTAATACTGCTTTTTGCTTTAAAGCTTCTGCTTCTCTAATTACAGCCTCTTTTTTTGCAAGTGCTTCAAGCTCAATTGCTCTTTTTTCTCTCTCAGCTTTCATCTGCAAATTCATAGCTTCTTCAATCTCTTTCGGGACGGCTATTTTAGAAATTTCTACTCTCATAGTTTTAACACCCCAATTTGTAGAGGCTGAATCTAGTGCATTTAATAGTGCCACATTTAAAATATCTCTATTACTTAGAGTATCATCTAAATTCATTTTACCAACTTCACTTCTAAGCGTAGTTGTTGCCAAATTTGAAATTGCTAAATCATAATCTTCAACATTATAAGTATTTTTTTGAGCATCTTCTATTTTTATATAAACCACTCCATCAATAGAGATATTTACATTATCTTTTGTAATAACTGATTGTTCTGGAATATCAATTATTTGCTCTTTTAAATTAACTACACTTACTATATAATCTATAAAAGGAATAATAAAATGAAAACCAGCATCTAGCGTAACTCTATATTTACCAAGTCTCTCTACTACATATTTTTTAGATTGAGAAACTACCTTTACACTAAATAATACAACTATAAAACCAAAAAATATTAAACTTCCAAATAAAATTAAATTTCCCATTTAGACTCCTCACATAGTTTTATATATTTTGACTAGAATTGAGTTAAAATAAGATTAATGATTTTAAGAGTTATTGCGATAAATTTGAGACTATTGATATAATCTCTTCAATTTGTGAATTAATTTCATTTATGTAAGTTGATAATTGCTCTATATCTTTAGCATTATCATTCATAGTTCCACTAGCATCATTTACACCTTGAACTACTACATTTACATTTGCTTCAATCTCTAAAGTTGATTTTTGGGTTCTCTCTGCTAAATTTCTAACCTCATCAGCAACAACAGCAAAACCTCTACCGTGCTCTCCTGCCCTAGCTGATTCAATAGCTGCATTTAGTGCAAGTAGGTTTGTTTGGTCTGCAATATCTTTTATAACTGTTAAAATACTACTAATATTAGCAGTTTCAGAACTTACATTATTTAAAGTATTTACAAGCTCATTCTCTTTTTGGATGGCATTATCAACTTTATCTGTCATCTCTTGCATATTTTTCTCTAACTTTTTTAATAAAACATCTTTTACAGAACTAACTGAAGATGTTAGAGATAAAGTTTTATCTGATAGATTTTTATTTTGTTCTAAATTACTCTGTTGCATATTATGAGAATTTTCACCAACTAAATTAAGTAGTTTTTCTATTTCACCTTTAGGATTTTCAATTGATGTTTTATAATCTGTTTTTGCATAACTATTTAGAGTTTTCAAAATTTTATTTACATCGCTTCCAATTCCATTCTCTAACTCATTTAACATTTCATTTAAAAGCTTTTTTAGAGATTGAAGAGTTGAACTATTTGCATTATCTACTATTCGTTCATTTAAATATCCGTGTTTTATTCTCTCAACTAAAGATAAAACATTTTGTATAAATTTTTCATCTTCTCTCTGTTCACTTTTAATTTTATCTTTAAATTTATTAATGGCTTTGTGAATCTCTTGCATTTCACTACTATATTCAGTGTTAATTTCAAGCTCATTCGTTAAATCCATCTTATTTAAATACTCTTGAAAGTTTTTTGTTAAATTAACTCCCCAGTATTTTTCATCCCAATCGTGTAGAACAATTACAAAGGCTACAACATATTGGACAATTTGACTAATTAGATTATCCGTAAATAATGAAGCATTTGCTATAAGTAGGACAACCCCAATAAAGTGAACTAACCTCATTCTAGTATACAGTGATTTTATAACTATCATTTTTTGTCCTTATAATAAATTAATAAAAACTTATGTAAGTATACTATTTTTTATTAAAAATTCTTATAATTTTTTTAGTTTAGAAAATATAAAAAGTTTATTTTTAGAAAATTAATTTATTTGAGGATATTCTAAATAAGTTTTTCCATCTAAGAAATTTCCATTAATTTTTTTATTTCTTTTTATTCCATCATCTCCCCATGTTCCCCATTGTTTAAAAAAGAATGCAACATTTTGTTTTTTGCATTGATTTTTGATATTTATAAACCACTTTTTTTTTGATACTCTTGCCCTATTTCCACTTTCTCCACCTGCTATAACCCAATGAATATCATTTAAATTTAAATCTTCTAAATCATTTAATAAAGGCTCACAAGATAAAAATCTTATTTTTACATTTATTTTTTTTAAAGTATCTATTCTATATTTACTCTCTTTATCTTCAACAGTAACACCTAACCATACATTATCGGGTAATTTTTTATCTTTTAAATATTCAAACATTTTTTTGTCTCTTTTAGTTAATATTTGATATTGATGATGAGGAGTTTTAGCTATAACATCAAAAACTTTATCTAAAAAATCATAACTAATATCTTCATGAAATAAATCACTCATCGAATTTACAAAATACCTTGTACTCTTATTATTTTGTAGTGGTTGTTCTAATCTATTTTCTAATTCTTTAAATTTAAAACCATCTTTATAATCTAGATTTTGCATATGTTTTAATCTATTAGCCATAATTTCAGCATAACAATTTTTGCAACCATCAGATAATTTAGTACATCCGATAGTTGGATTCCAAGTTGCCTCCGTCCACTCTATTTTAGTCATTAGAATAAACCTTTTTGTCTATATTTTTTTGCTTTTATTATATCATCGTTTTTTATTGTACTGCTTTTTTTTCTTATATTATCATCTTTTGACGATATTATTATATCATTATAATGTATTTCATTTTCTAAAGACTCTTTTATCATATCGATAGTTGCAGGTGTGAAATTTAATATATCATTCTTTAAGTTTTCAAAAACAACTCCATCTTCATAAGAATAGATTATTTTTGGTATTTCTTTTTCTAATGAATTAATACTTTCTTGTTTGGCTAAAGAATCAAAAGCAAATAAACTATTATTACAATTGGAATCATAACCAAGCATATTTAATCCAGCTCTACCATAATGTTTAAAAGTATTTTCTTTATTCCAATGAAGTTTTATCATTTCATCTCTTGCTTTAGAATGTGAGGAAAAGTGAAATAACCAATAAGCTCTATGTGTTTTATCACTTTTTATAAAAAATGGTGTATAAAATTTTGCACCAACTTTAGTAACAATTGCTTTATAAAATATATATTGTAAAAGCTTTCTATTTTTATCATTATCTTTTTTTGTATCAAATAAATATTCTATATCTTGTTTAGTAAAAGCCATTGTTTTATTTAATATTGGAATAGTCCTTTCTGATAAATAATCTATTAAAGCATCAACAGAAAAAGTTAGTATTACTTCTGCATTATTTAAATTTCTAAATATTTTATTAACTTCAACTATTGACGCATCACTATAACCATATTGGTCTAATATAAAGATTGCTCTTTCAGGTGAATTTTTTCGTTTGGAATCTTTTTTTATCAATTTTATTATATTATCAATATTGTTTTGAAATTTTCCATGAATGGTTTTTATAGGATTAGAGTCTAAATTTCTATCTTTTAAAGTTTTTATCAAAAAATCAAAAGTATCTCTATTCTTTTCTATAAAAATTGATTTTATGTTAAAATTTATTGGTTTTAATTTTTTTTGTTCTCTTCCAAAATTAATTTCTATTTTTGATTTATTTATAGTTTTTAGTACTATTAAAGGACTTCCTTCAACTTTTCTATTTTCAAATCTATAAATACCACCTCCACTAAATCCATCTATAATTGTTAATTTCAATTCTTTCATATGTCTATGTTGAGTTAAAGTTTTTAAATATATTTCCAAATATTCTTCTATAATTTCTAATTTTATTAAACTATGACTATCTATTATGGGTTCATCTTCTTCACCAATTTTCCAAGTATATCTATTTTTAATTTTAGCCAAAAACCATCCTTTTATTATAAAAATATTTAATTATAATAAATATTATAACAAATGAAAGTGTAAAAATTATGAGTTTTTATCCTCTAAAACTTAAATTTATTTTAAATTTTAATAATTTTTGAATTTTTAATATAATTAATAATATAATTTTACTCTAAAAGGAATTATATGCAATCAATAGAAAATTTTATGAACGAACTTTCCTCTTTTATATGGGGTGTTCCAATGCTTGTTTTATTAGTTGGAACTGGAATATATTTAACTTTTAAATTAAGAGGTATTCAATTCTGGGCACTGTTTTATGCCTTTAAATTGATTTTTTCAAAAGCTGAAAAAAATGCTAAAGGCGAAATTAGTCATTTTTCAGCTTTAATGACGGCACTAGCTGCCACTGTTGGAATTGGTAATATTGTAGGAGTTGCTACAGCCATCACTTTAGGTGGGCCTGGGGCTGTATTTTGGATGTGGGTTACTGGTCTTGTGGGAATGGCGACTAAATACTCCGAGGCACTACTTGCATTAAAATATCGAAGAGAGGGCAAATACGGAATGCACGGAGGTCCGATGTATTACTTAACTTATGGGGCTAATATGCCAAAACTTGGTTTTGCATTTGCAATTTTTACAGTAATTGCAAGTTTTGGTATAGGCAATATGGCACAATCTAATGCAGTAGCTGAAGTATTAAGTGCAGAATTTGAAATATCAAGTTTCACATCAGGGGTTGTAATGCTTGTTTTAACTGGCTTAGTGGTTTTAGGTGGAATTAAATCTATTGCAAAAGTAACATCAATATTAGTCCCATTTATGATAGCTATCTATTTAACGACAGCTCTTATTATTATATTTTTAAATTTAGAAAAAGTTCCTGACGCTTTTGGATTAATTTTTTATCACGCTTTTAACCCTATCGCTGCTGGTGGTGGATTTATCGGTGCTACAATTGCGGCTGCTATTCGCTACGGTATTGCTAGAGGAGTTTTCTCAAATGAGTCTGGACTTGGTTCTGCTCCAATAGCTGCTGCTGCTGCTAAAACAAAAGAGCCTGTAAAACAAGCGTTAGTTAGTATGACTCAAACTTTTATAGATACTTTAGTAGTTTGTACAATGACTGCAATTATTATTTTAATTTCACCATTTTGGCAAGAAGGAATGAGTGCTGGTGAGCTGACAATGCAAAGTTTTGCTTATAATTTAGGTGAAATTGGTGGTATTGTGGTTTTAGTAGCTACGATACTTTTTGCTTATTCAACTTTGCTTGGGTGGAGTTATTATGGAGAGAAAGCATTTGAATTTATATTTGGTGAAAAGTCAGTAAAACTTTATAGAGTAGTATTTATATCTATAATATTAGTTGGTGCTACACTTAAACTTGAACTAGTTTGGGCATTTTCTGATGTAGCAAATGGATTAATGGCAATTCCAAACTTAATAGCTTTATTATTACTTTCTCATATAATAAAGAGTGAAACAGATAGATATTTTAAACTCTAATATCTATATTAGTACCTAAATAGGTGCTATAACTTTTAATTTGAGTCTCATCTTTTTGTGCTATTTTTGTATTTTGATTATTTAAGTTTTGTGGTATTTCTTTTGTTTCATCTCTATTTAGAGAATTTTGTTGTAAATTGCTTGTTATATTTGCATTTGGTGAGATAGTCATAATTAAGCCTTTTATCTAAGATTTAAATTAGATAAAGCAATAAGTATTCCTATTATTTGAGAACGAGAATGATAGGGGGGGAGAGCCTACCATTTTACAAAAGTTTGGGAGTGTTAGAATTTTAAAATAACATCTAGTTGCACACGATGGTAATCGGTCTCAGAATCACCTAACTTACTCCAGTTAGCCCAAGCTCCAAGATCTATATTTTTAGCAAACTTATATTTTGCTTTAACATAGTAACCTTTAGAGTCTGTACCACCACCACTAAAATCAGAATCATTATGCGCACCAAGTACAGAATCTTTCTCGACAGATCTGTAAGTAAAAGCACCTTTTAAATCACCTACTTTTTTAGTAGCACCATACTCCATACTAAAGTCGTATCCAAGGTTTTCTTCATCAGCTAATGTATTATAAGCTAAAGCCAAAGCCGTTTTAAACGGTTTACCCATAACATTTTTAAATTGCATCTCACCAAAAGCTTCTAATATTCCATAATCTTCAGTGTATACGCCATCGCTATATGAGTTACCTTTAAACCCTTTATCACTTGCGTTACCTTTAGAGTCTCCATAAGGATTTGTTGTACCTTTAACACCATCATAATAGTAGTAAGCTGAACCAAGATTTAATTTAGCATTAATATCCGCAAGCTTTTGAGTGTGAACATATTGAGCAATAAAAACATTGATATCATCACCAACCTTATTACCCTCTTCTCTATGTACTTGGTTTATACCAAATCTCATTTGGCTATTATCATTTTTAAATCCATAGTTTAAACCCTCTAAACGGATATCATTATCCCATACAAGTTGCGTTTTTAAAGGTCTGTAGATATGGTGTTTACTTTTACCCACTCTAATCCATGAGTTACCAAATGAGTATTTAAGATCAGCAACATCAAGTTTAAGTACATCTATAAAGTAGTCCGCCCAGTTATCATCATCTTTAAATGATACATTTCCCGATGTTGGATTAAATTTTCCACTAGAAACTGCTGTTTCAAGAAGGAGCTTATCCATAATATCAACATTTACATTGTATCTGAAACGATATCTTGTTCTATACTTATTACTGTTTTCACCTTTTTCAATCGTCTCATATCTTAATCTCATATCACCTTTAAGATGAAATCTGTCAAGAAAACTATCATCCTTTTTTACTGAAGGAGTTGTTTCTTTAGAATTCGTTGATACTTTTTTAATTACTTCATTCATTGAGTCTTTAGCCGTCATTTCATCAATAAAGTTTCCAAGTTTTATTCTCCCCTCTCCTGGTTCAGTAAAAACTTGATTAGTTTTTGGATTTTCATAAAGACTTAATCCCCCAGCTGTTACGCCTGTTACTAAAAGTGCTGTTACAGCAGATAACTTAAACATTCTCATAAAATTACTCCTAATTTGTTTGATTTATTATAGCAATTTTAGAGTAATTTTATTACTAATTAATAACAGTCTTATAAGTTTTTTATTTAAGTGAAAAAGAGAAAAATGGGAGATAATTAGAAGCTATAAGTAGCACCTACTTTGAATACATCTCTTTCAAATGCTACATCATCTGAAGTTCCATTTTCATAAGTTGCACTAAATGCCATATTATCATTTACTTCATAACTAGCTATTACATCTATAATATCTACATCTTGTGAACCATAATCTTCATTTAAATCAAATCCTATGTATTTAAGAGTAAAGTCCAATCCATCAATTTTTGGACAGCCATAATCTACTGCAAAAGAGTAAGCTTGAGCATCTTGTGCTCCTGTTCCAAAAGAGTAAAACCAAGTTTCATCAGCAAATACAAATTCAGGATAACCACCCCAAGTACCAAATACACTAACACCCATATCACTATCACCAACTTTATTATAGGCTAAAGTTAAATCAAGACTAAAATCTTCATTTGAGTATGTACCTTGAGCACCCATTACATCATAACCAACTTTTACACCAGCATCTTCTACTTGACCAAGTTCAGAGTAAGTATAATATTGTCCTGCAACTGAAAAATCAGAAATACTATAAGTCAAATCAAAATATACTGCATTTAAAACTTCGTGAGAGTAATAATCCCAAAGTTGTGCATCAACTCCAATATCTTCATTTGAGTAAATTCCTGCTACAACACTAACACCTTCATTCGATACAATACCACTAGCTGGTGACGCATCTGACATATGATGAAATCCATCTCCAGGTCCATCTACTAAACCCATCATTTTACTAACATGTCCAGCTATTAAAGTTGTATTTGGAAGATCGCTATTAATAATAAGAGCTGCTTCAAATAAATTTGGAATAAGTCTAATATCATCACTTCCAGCAAGTGGAGTATCAATTTGTTGTCTACCAACTTTAAAAACTGTATTAGATAATTTATATTGCAAGTAAGCTTGACCTAAAAGTGAAGTCGATTCTTTTCCATTTAATAAAAGAGTATCAACAGTTTCAGTATCAGCACCACCTAAACCGTGAACTGTATAAAAAGTTGCTCCAGCACTTAATCCTTTATATTCAGCAGTTGTATATCCAACACTACCACCAATCCCGTAACCTTCAATATTAATATCTGAATCAGATAGATACATAGCTCTAATCTCACCTGAAACAGTACCATTTTTAAATGCATCTCCTAAAGATTCAGCAGAAAGTGAAGTTAAAAGTGAAGCTGCAATTAAGCTTGAAGTTAAAATTTTCATAAATATCTCCCTATAATTTTTTTATTGCAACAATATTACCATTTTAATTAGATTAACAAAATAAAATTTGATTAAAAATTGTTCAATTATTAATACTTTTACTTATATTTATCCCAAACCATTTGAGCTTTTCCATCAACTTCTTCAACTGCACTCATTCCCTCAATATTATATCCAGCATCTACATAGTGAATTTCACCTGTAACTCCATTTGATAAATGGCTTAATAGATATGCCGAAGAGTTTCCAACATCATCAATTGATACATTTTTTCTAAGTGGTGAATTTGCTTCACTCCATTTTAAAATAAATCTAAAATCACCTATTCCACTAGCTGCTAGTGTTTTAATAGGTCCAGCACTAATTGCATTTACTCTAATGCCTCTAGTACTTCCTAAATCAGAAGCTAAATATTTAACACTTGATTCTAGAGCTGCTTTTGCAACACCCATCACATTATAGTGAGGAATATGTCTAACTGCACCTAAATAACTCAAAGTTAAAATAGAACTATTATTATTCATAACAGGTAAAAGTGCTTGTGTTACTTCAATTAAAGAGAAAACTGAAATATTCATAGCGATATTAAAAGCTTCTTTCGTAGTATCAACAAAAGCACCATCTAGTGCCTCTCTTGGAGCAAATGCTACAGCGTGAACAAAAAAATCAATTTTTCCAAAATCAGCTTCTATTGATTCTCTCAAAGCTTTAATTTCATCAGGATTGCTTACATCTAATGGATATAATTTATCACTACCTAACTCTTTTGCAATTGGCTCAACTCTCTTTTTAAGTTGGTCATTTAAAAATGTAAAAGCAAGCTCTGCACCTTCTCTTTTACAAGCTTTTGCGATTCCATAAGCAATTGATTTATTATTTGCCACACCTATTATAAGACCTTTTTTACCCTTTAAAAACATTAAATCTCCTTTGATATTTCTAATATTTTATTAAAATCTTCTATTTTCCAACTTGCAGTGCCAATTAAAACACCATCAACTTCATCTATTTCTAAAATCTCTTTTACACTACTAGGTTTTACACTTCCACCATAAAGTAGTGGCTTAGAAAACTTCTCTTTAAGTGCTAAATGAGTCTCTTTTATCTCTTTTACTGAAGCAGATACTCCAGTTCCAATAGCCCAAACAGGCTCATAAGCGATAATTAAATTTTCATAATTTAAATCAATTCCAATTAATTGATTATCTATATACTCTAATACTGCATCTAATCCCTGTTTTCTAATTTCAAGTGGTTCACCAATGCAGTAAAAGATTATAAAGTTTTTTTCTTTAAAAAAATTAAATTTTTCTTGAATTAACTCATTAGATTCACCTAATATATGTCTTCTTTCACTATGTCCAATTAAAATAGTATCAATTTTAAACTCTTCTATTTGAGAAAAACCAATCTCTCCTGTAAAAGATCCAGATTCAGTTGGATAAGCGTTTTGTATACCAACTTTTACATTAGTTATAAAATTATCAATTGCTGTGAATGGAGGAAAAATATAAACTTTATCTTTAATACTATTTACATACATAAATTTATTTAAAATTTCAATATAATCTTTTGTCGAAGCTCTTGTATGATTTGTTTTCAAATTTCCTGCAATTATCATTAATTTTCCTTCATAATATGTTTTGTCATTTCAACTAATCTATTAGAATAGCCCCACTCATTATCATACCACGCCATAATTTTTATTAAATTTCCTCCTACCACTTGGGTTAAATCACTAGCTATAATTGCACTTCGTGGATTTAATTTAAAATCACTTGAGACTCTAAAATCGTTATCAATTTCTAAAATACCACTTAATTCACTTAATGATTTTTTAAAAAAAAGTTCATTTAACTCCTCTACACTAACACTTTTATCTAATAGAATATTTAAATCAGCAATACTTACATTTGGCACAGGGACTCTTAAACTTTGTCCGTCAAATTTATCTTTAAGTTCAGGTAATACTCTAGCCATAGATTTTGTAGCACCTGTACTTGTTGGGATTATGTTTACAGCAGATGCTCTACATCTTCTAATATCTCGATTATGATTTGAATCAAGTAAGTTTTGGTCATTTGTATAACTATGAGTTGTAGTTAAAAAACCTTTTTGAATTATAAAATTATCATTTAAAACTTTAGCAATTGGAGCGATACAATTTGTCGTACAACTTGCATTAGAGATAATTTTTTCATTATTATATTTATCTGCATTTACACCAAATACAAATGTAGGAGTATCATCTTTGGCTGGAGCTGAAAAGATAACTTTTTTAACTCCTTTTTTAATATGCTCTTTAGCATATTGTTTAATTAAAAATTTGCCACTAGCTTCTATTACAATATCTGCACCATATTCTCTAAAATTTAAATTCTTGTGAATTTTCTCATTTAAAACTTTTACATTAGAATTTAATATTTTAAGATAGTTATTTTCTACTATCTCAACATCACTAAAACTACCTTGAACGCTATCATATTTAAGTAAATTTTCTAAAATTTCAATAGGGGCTATATCGTTTATTGCAACGAGTTCTAAATTATCATCTTTAGCTATAATTTTGGCAACACTTCTACCGATTCTACCAAATCCATTTATAGCAACTTTAATCTTTGAAGGAGACATTTATGGTTTCCTTTTTTATTTTATTTTATCCAAAAATAATTATGATTTTAATTAAGTTTTAATATAATTTACATAATATTTAATG
>JADGEE010000047.1 GCA_016744535.1 Campylobacteraceae bacterium | reverse complement strand
GAGGAAGAGATTGCTCAATTTTTTAAAAAACATATTAGAAAAGATGAATTTGTAGATAATTATGGTAGACACATAATTGATTATCTTATTGATATAGTGAAAAATCGTATAGAGATTGGAAGTTGTCCTTATATGAATAAGTTAATCGATAATTTAAATAGAGATAATATAAATATTTCTGTTTTCTTTTTAATTTGTATGAGTTTAAGAAAGAGTTTTTTAGATTTTATTTTAACTTTTCCAAATATATTAATTAGTAATATAGATGTTAAAATGTTAATGGATGAAATTAATTTTATTTTTGATAAGAATTTAACTTCTGTTTTAAAACATTACTCTAGCTCAAGATATGAGAGAGAGGAGTTAGGAGATTTAAATAGAAATATAATTCTACTTAAAGAGTATCAAAAAGCAGTTGATGTTAGTAGTATTGTAAGTATTACAGATACTAAAGGTGTAATAAAGTATGTAAATGAAAAGTTTTGTGAAATTAGTAAATACTCTCAAGAGGAGTTAATTGGAAAATCTCATAATATTGTTAGACATCCTAATATGCCAAAGGAGGCATTTAAAAATTTATGGGATACTATCCAATCTAAAAAAGTCTGGAGTGGAGTTGTAAAAAATCGTAAAAAAGATGGTGGAACTTATATTGTAAATGCCACGATAGTTCCTATTATTGATGAAAACAGTAAAATAGTTGAATATATTGGTTTAAGACAAGATATTACAGACTTAATTAGAACTACAAAATTAGCTGATGATTATAAAAGAGCAGTTGATAGTAGTAATATTGTAAGTATTACAGATACTAAAGGTGTAATAAAATATGTAAATGAGAAGTTTTGCGAAATTACAGGCTACTCTAAAGAGGAGTTAATAGGACAGCCTCATAATATTGTAAGACACCCTGATATGCCTAAAGAGGCATTTGCGAATTTATGGAAAACAATTCAAGCTAAAAAAATATGGCAAGGAGTTGTAAAAAATCGTAAAAAAGATGGGGATTACTATACAGTTGATGCTACAATTTTACCTATTACAGATGAAGATGATAATATTATTGAATATATCGGTTTAAGACACGATTTAACAGATTTTATGAAACAAAAAGAGAGAGAAAAAGAGTTATTAAAAGATACGCTAGAGAGTATCAAAAAAGCTACACAAGTCTCAATTGAAACTGTAATTGAGAGTATTCCTCTACCAACTATTATGATTGAACAAGATAACTCTATTATCTCATTTAATAGTGAATTTTTAGATATATTTGATATGCAATTAGATAGCGAAGTAATTTCAAAATTAAAAGCTAAAAATTTAAATTTAAATGATGTTTTTAAGCGTGAGAGTGGGTATTTACACTCTGATGATATGTTTGATTGGAAAGAGAATGTTATAGGTGATTATACTTTAGACCAAGCTAAGATAAAAACAGAATTAGAGGAGTTTACTTTTATTGTAAAATTAGGTGAATTTAAATTAGAAGATAGAACTCTATATACAGTATGTTTTAAAAATAGAGATGAAAATGATAGTGGAGAATTTTAATGAAAGATATATTCAATAGATGGTTAGATTCAAAAATTACAAAAGATATATTTGATAAATATGAGATAAACATTAATGAATTTAAAGAGGAATTTGAATCTAAATTTGGAAAACTATTTAATAAATTAGATAGTGAAGTAACTATTAAAATGGTTGATTACTTTGAAGATAAATTAATATCTTTAAAGGATTTATTAACTATCTTAGAGAATTTAAAATACTCATTTGAAGCTAATAATGCAACAATTGTAGAGAAAAACTTTTTTAAGCTTCTAAATTTAATTGTTTCTAAATTTAATAGTGATGAAATTATGCAAAATAGACTTATAAAGAGTAATAATTTATTAAATGAGTATAAAAAAGTAGTTGATATTAGTAATATCGTCTCAAAAACTGACTTAAGAGGGAATATCACTTATGTAAATAGTAAATTTTGTGAAATTAGTGGTTACTCTAAAAAAGAGTTAATAGGAAAACCTCATAACATAGTAAGACACCCTAATATGCCAAAAGAGGCATTTGATAATTTATGGAATATAATTCAAGCCAAAAAAGCTTGGAATGGAGTTGTACAAAATCTTAAAAAAGATGGTAGTAGTTACTTTGTTGATTCTACTATTATGCCAATTTTTAATGAAGATGGAAAAGTAATTGAGTATATTGCAATTAGACACGATGTAACTGAACTTATTTTAAAAACGGCAGAAGTTGAAGAGTTAAAATTAAAACAGATGGCAGAAAATATAGGAAAAGCTATAGATATTACAATAGAAGATACCATTAAAAATATGCCTATTGCTACAATAGTAATAGATATAGATGATAATATTTTAAATTATAATGAAGAGTTTAAAGCTATATTTGATATGTTAGAAGATAGAAAAATTTTATTAAAATTACAACACAAAGATTTAAATTTAAGAGATATTTTTATTGCAAATGAGGAGTTTTTAACAAAAAATAATTTAATTAATTGGAAAGATGAATTTAGTGAAAAAATAGTTGAATTAAATGATAAAAGAGTAGTGAAATTAAAATTAAAAGAGATTGAAAAGAGCCAAGAGAAGAGATATATAATTAATTTAATTTTTAAGGATTTTTAAATGCTTGAAGTTGAAAAATTATTAAAACTTTCAGAAAATAATATAGATTCAAACATATTAAAGATTACTCCTTTAAATGAAAATAATTTAATAATTATAGATAATAGATATAAATTTTATCTATTTGATAAAAATTTAAAAGCTATTACAAAAGAGGTTACTTTAATTAAAAAGATAAAATTAGATAGTTACTTTAAAGGTGTAGATATATTTTCAAATCAAATTGCCTTATCCATTCCTCATAAGAATCAAATTGCGATAATTGAATTAAATCCAAATTTAAAAAAGAAGTTAGTAATAGATATACACTCCTCTACAATAGAGTTAATTAAATATTCAAAAACAGGTAAATACTTATTAAGTTCAGCACACGATGGAAGTACTTATATATATGATACGAAAAATTATCAAGTTTTAACATATTTACCAATTAGAAAAGATTTTATTGCTTCTGTTGAGTTTTCGGATAATGATAGACTTTTAATTATTAATTATTATGATAAGACTACTATTGTTTTTGATATGCTAACTTACATAATTTATGATGAGTTTAAAACTTATGAAGTTGTAACTTCTTGCTCATTTTATAAATCTAATTCAAAAATATTTTTAATATTTAGAGATGCTAAAAGTTATGTTTATGATGTTATTTCAAAAGAGTTAAAAATATTTAAAATTTTAAATATAAATTTAATTTCTGATTCTTATCTATTTAAAGATAGATATTTTATTATAAATGATAGAAGACAAAAATTCATAATTTTAGATTTATTAGAACAAAAAACTTTAATAGATACAAAACATAACTTTGAAGTATCAGCTAGTTTTATTGATGATAATAATCTATTTTTAGGTGTTAAAAATCGTTTAGAAATAATAGATAGAAATTATAAAATAGATGAGATAAAAATCCATTTAATGATAAAAGATTACTATAAAATTTCTAAATGTATAGATGATAATATTCTTTTAAAACTAAATGATGAGTTTATAAGAGTCTTAAATATTGGTTGGAGTGAAGTAGTTCCAAAAATTATAGAAAAAATAAATAATGATGAGAAACAAGAGGCAAGAAAATTAGCTTATCCATTTTTTATAGATGAGACAAAAGAGAAAATTTTAGAGGGTTATATAGTCCAAGCATTTGTATTAAAAAAATTTCATAAAGCTATAGAGACAGGAAATTTAGAGTTGGCTTATAGTTTAGCTTTTAATGATAATAATCTATTTTTAAAAGAGACTAATGAATTTAGAGAGTTAGAGAAGTATTGGTTAAAAGTTTTAATGTCTGTAAAAAAAGTTTTAAAATTAAAAAGAAATGATATTATTAAAAAGATTTTTTCAGCTTTTTTTGAAGTTCCAATAAAAAAAGATTTAATTAATTTTCTATTAAATAAACCTGAAAAAATTTTAGAGTTAGATGAATTTGCATTTAAAAGAGATTACAAAAATATATTTTTGTATGTAGAAGATAATCTTTTTTTAAAAGAGAGTGATGCTTACAAGAGAGCAATTGTAAGTGGTGCAAATATTTACTCTAAATTTAATCAATTATTTAAAGAAAAAAAGTTTGATAAGTGTAGAGAGTTAGCAAAAATGTTAATTTTTTTTGAAACATATAGAGATGATATTTCAAAAAAATTAATAATACTTAATAATTTAGAATCTATAAAAGAGTATTTAGTACATAATGAATTTAAAAAAATATTTGAAATTTTAGAGAGAGAACCAAGTCTCTTTTTTGTAGAGGAGTTTGATTTTTTAATAGAGAAAATAGAAAAAATTTTCACAAAAAGTCTTGTTTATGCACAAGATGGTAATCCTAAAAGTACCCAAAAAAGATTGAAAATATTTTTTAATATAGAATCTCTTGAAAATAAGATAACTTTTATTATGAAATTAGCTTATATTAATGAGATAGAGAAAAATATTTTAGATAATAGTAATAAAAATATAGATTGGAATAGAAGTATAACCAATTATATAAGTATTTTTGGAGAAGACTCTATTTTAAAATACTATTTAAAAAAATTTAATCTTAACATAGAGATAGATAGGAAAAAAATAGAAAAAAATAGTCACTATATGGATTCTATTATAGTTTTAAATTAACTGATTTTTAATGATGTAATTGAAGTGAATCATCATAAGGGTCAAGATGAATTGTAATTGACCAATCACTTTTTTTATCTAAATCAGTTATTTTATCCTCTATAATATCAGATATAGAGTGGGCTTTTAGTAGAGAAAAATTAGGGTTAAAAACTAAATGAACATCTACAAATTTAGTATTACCAGCTTCTCTTGTTTTTAAATAGTGATAACTTGTAACTTCTTCCTCTTTTTTTATAATATTTTCAATTTTTTCAACTAACTTTTCGCTTATAGATACATCTAAAAGCATTAAAATACCCTCTTTAATTAACTCATAAGCTGAATAAATTATATAAATTGCAATTAGAATACCCATAATAGAATCAATTAAATCTATTTGAGTAAAATAGATTAATACTAAAGAGATTAAAATTGCTCCATTTGCCCAAACATCAGTTTTATAGTGTAAAACATCTGCTTTAATAACCATTGAATTTGTTTTTTTAGCTACAAAATTTAAAAATATTACAAGAGATATTGTTAAAATAAGTGAAATTATCATTACTATAATTGAGCTTCCAAGATAAGTTGTAACTTCACCACTAATAGTCTTATCAATTGATTGATAAAATATAAAAAGTCCTGAAATTGTAATAATTGTTCCCTCAATTACACTTGCAATAGCTTCAACTTTACCTCGTCCATAATTAAATGTCTCATCAGCTGGTTTTTCAGCTTGATTTATTGCAAACAGATTAAATATTGATACAAACATATCAAGAAGTGAATCAATAGCCGATGCTAAAACAGCCACTGAACCACTTAAAATTCCAATTATTAGTTTTATTAAAACTAAAATACCTGCAACACTTGAAGAGACAATAGTTGCTTTTTTCTGTAGAGTCACTGTTTTCCTTCTATATCTATGATTATTTTAAATCTATAATATAAAAATATGATGGATTTAAAATATTTGCATATGGTTTTATTGTAGCAACTTTATAACCTTGTGAATACTCTATTTTAGTAACTATACCAACTTTAATTCCGCTAAAAAATATCTTATCAAGTCCACTTGTAACTACTTCATCACCAATTTTAACTTCAACCCAAGATGGTATAAAATCAGCTAAAAGCTCATTTTTATTAACACCTTTTATAATTCCAGGGGCTTGATTTTTTCCTATATTAACTGCATAAGAGCATTTATCATCACCATTAAGTAGAGCTAATGGTTTAGAGTTTTTATTTACTACAACTCCTGCTACAAAGCCATTTTGAATTAAACCATAAATTTTATTTTCATCAAAATTAGTAAAATCTATCCAAAATTTAAACAGATCTCCAAATTTTGCGTAAGATATAACTCTTATTAAATATAAATTTGGTGTAAATTTTTTTATACTTTTATAATTTGCTATTAACTTATTTAATTCATTTGCAAAGCCTATACCTAAAAGTGCTAATCTCTTATTCTCTTCATTTTCCATTTTTAATTTTTCAATTAACTCTTTTTGATTAACCATTGTGTTGAAAAAATTATCTATGTCTTGATGAGTCTCTAAATATGTAAGTTTTATTCTATTGGTAATAGAGAGAATATAATTTTTAATATTTTCTCCGTAATTTAAGGAGGTAAATAAAAATACTCCTCCTAGGAGGATAATTGAAAATATAGTTCTATTCATATGATATTTGTTGTAGTAAATCTATCTCCTCTAAAGCTTTTCCTGTCCCTTTTGCAACTGCTAAAAGTGGTTCATCAGCCACATAAACAGGAAGTTTTACAATATTTGAGAGATATTTATCAAGTCCACGAATTAAAGCTCCACCACCAGTTAATACAATTCCATTTTCAACTATATCTCCTGCTAAATCTGGTGGCATAATAGCTAAAATATCTCTTAAGCTATCAGCAATCTCTTTTAGTGGTTCTTTTATTGATTCTCTAACATCTTCACTACTAAGCTCAATTGTATTTAAAAGTCCACTTACTCTATCTCTTCCTTTAACTACCATTTTAATCTCTTCTTCAAGTGTAACAGCAGTTCCAATCTCTATTTTAATCTCTTCACCAGTTCTCTCACCAATTAACAGATTGTATTTTTTCTTTACATAATCAACTATTGCAGCATCTAGTTTATCTCCAGCTACTCTAATTGATTTAGAAAGCACTAAACCTCCAAGCGATACAACTCCTATTTCAGTTGTACCACCTCCAATATCTACGACTAAATTTCCTTGTGCCTCTTTTACAGGAAGTCCTGCTCCAATCGCTGCTGCCATAGGCTCTTCAATTAAAAATACTTCTCTAGCTCCAGCAGAAATAGCAGATTCTCTAACAGCTTTTCTCTCAACTTGAGTTAAGCCGTGTGGTACACAAATTATAATTCTAGGTCTGATAAATGCTTTTCTTCTATGGGCTTTTTCAATAAAATATCTAATCATCTTTTCAGTTATATCAAAATTTGCAATGACACCCTCTCTCATAGGTCGAATAGCTTCAATACTTCCAGGAGTTTTACCAACCATATCTTTAGCCTCTTTTCCAACAGCTAAAATCGATTGTTTCCCGTATTTATTGGTTTTTACTGCTACAACAGAGGGTTCATTTATGATAATTCCTTTTCCTTTTGCAATTACAATTGTATTTGCTGTTCCTAAATCAATTGACATATCATTAGAAAATATTCCCATAACTTTATCGGTTACCATTTAATCCAACCTTTCTATATTTTTATATTTCTATTTTTTTATAATTTTAGGCTGTTTTTTATCAGTTACAACCTCTTTTGTAATTACCACTTTTTGCCCTTTAAGTTCAGGTAACTCATACATAATATCAAGCATCATCTCTTCCATAATCGCTCTAAGCCCTCTAGCTCCAGTTTTTCTTTTTAGTGCAAGTGCCGCTATCTCTTTAGTAGCATCTTCATCAAAAACTAGTTCAACATCATCAATTGCAAAAAGTTTTTTATATTGTCTTATAACTGAATTTTTAGGTTCAGTTAAAATTCTAACCATATCATCTTCGCTTAATTTATTTAGAGTTGCTATAACGTGAAGTCTTCCGATTAATTCAGGAATTAAGCCATAGTGAATTAAATCATCTGGTTCAATTAAATCTAAGAGTGAGTTATTATCATTTTTTGATTTTTTATCTTGATTAAATCCTAATATATTTCCACCAAGTCTCTTTTTGATAATATCCTCTATTCCATCAAATGCACCAGCACAAATAAATAAGATATGTGTAGTATCCATCTGTATAAACTCTTGATTAGGGTGTTTTCTGCCACCTTTTGGAGGAATATTTACTAAACTCCCTTCAACTATTTTAAGCAGTGCTTGTTGAACTCCCTCACCTGATACATCTCTTGTGATAGAACGATTTTCTGAAAGTCTTGCAATTTTATCAATTTCATCAATAAATACAATTCCTCTTTGGGCTTTTTCTATATCTCCATTAGCCGTTTGGAGTAGTCTTGTTAAAATATTTTCTACATCTTCACCAACATATCCAGCTTCAGTTAAGCTTGTAGCATCAGTTATAGCTATTGGCACATCAAGAAATCTAGCTAAAGTTTGAGCCATTAAAGTTTTACCACTTCCTGTTGGTCCAATAAATAGTACATTTGATTTAGAAAGTTCAGTATCATCATCATTTTCAATCTCTTGTTCTTTAAAAATTCTTTTATAGTGATTATAAACTGCCACTGCAAAAGTTTTTTTACCTTTATGTTGTCCTATTACATACTCATCTAGCGTCTCTTTTAAATCTTTTGGGGTTAAAAGTTCTTCTATAAATTCACTCCCTTGAGACTCTTCTTGTTCATTAATATTACTATTTTCATTTTTATCTGAAAAGAAACGCTTATCAATTGCTTTTATACAATTTTTACAAATATATACGCCATCTCCAGCAATCACTGGATTACTACTATTCTCTGATTGTTTACAAAAGTCACAAATTTTACTCATTAATATTCCTCTTAAATGGTATTCCTCTTTTAGTCTCTAATACAAATTTAGCTAATTTTTTTACTCTATCATTTTCACTTTTTATCAATTCATTTGCTACATCTTTTAATGCTTTATCTCCAAGAAATAATTTTTTATATGCTTCTTTTAACTTGTTTATATCACTTCTATCTATTTTTCTTCTAAGTCCAGTTAAATTAAGTCCTCGTAAATATGCACGATTGCCTTCATATAGTGTATATGGAGGAATATCTTGTGTTAAAACAGAACCACCTCCAATCATAGCATACTCACCAATTTTAACAAATTGATGAATTGGTGTTAGTCCACCAATTACAACAAAATCATCAATCTCTACGTGACCACCTAGTGTAACGGCATTTGCTAAAATACAATTATCACCTATAATACAGTCGTGGGCAATATGAACATATCCCATAAATAAGTTACTATTTCCTATTTTAGTAACACTTCCTCCAGCTTCAGTTCCAGCGTTAAAGAGAGTAAATTCTCTAATTGTATTGTTATCTCCAATAATTAATTTTACTTTCTCTCCATTATATTTCAAATCTTGTGGGATTGATCCAAGTACAGAGTATGAAAAAATTTCATTATCTTTTCCTATTTCTGTATCTCCATATACACAAGCACCGTGATGAAGTATAGTGTTGTCTCCTATTTTAGCTTCTGAAGATATATAACAATTTGAGCTAATTGTCACATTATTGCCAATAATAGCACCATTTTCAACTATTGCACTTTTATGAATCTGTTTCATTTGTCTACAACCATAGCTTTAAGCTCAGCTTCAGCTACTAATTTTTCATCTACGAAAGCCTTGCCAGTTAATACTAAAATAGTCCCTTTTTGTTTAATTAAATCCAATTTATAAACTAACTTATCACCTGGAATAACAGGTTGTCTAAATTTAGCTTTATCAATAGACATAAAATATACTACTTTATTTTCATAATTTGTACCATCTGGTAAACTTTTAAATCCAAGTATTCCACCAGCTTGTGCCATTCCTTCAATTATCATAACACCTGGATAAATTGGATGATTAGGAAAGTGTCCATTAAAAATATTTTCATTAATAGTTATATTTTTATAACCCTCTATCGATTCACCTTTTTTTAAATTAGTTACTCTGTCAATTAACAAAAATGGAAATCTATGTGGCAGTATTTTTTGTATTTCAACTATATCTATCTGCATATATTTAAATCCTACTATATTTTTATCAAATTCTATCAAAAAGTTGTTAAAACTTCTTTTACATTCATCAAATCTAAAATTATTTTTAATTAAAATTTGCAAAAGAAGATTTAAAATTATAGAATTACAAATATGAAAATATAAGGAACTTTATGAATTGGGATTTATCCGCACTATTTAATAATGAAACAAATTTAGAAAAAAGCATAACTAAGAGTTTAAAAGATGCAAAAGTATTTGAGAATAGTTATAAAAACAGAGTAAAAACTCTGAAGACAAAAGAGTTTTTAAAGGCTTTAAATGAGTATGAAGAAGTTTTAGAAGCAACCTCTAAAGCTATGACTTACGCTTTTTTAATTTTTGCAACTGACAGTACAAAAGGTGCTTTTTTAGCAAAGTATCAAAAGTTAGCTACACAAATTGAAGAGAGTATTCTATTTTTTGAACTAGAATTTAATAAAATAGATAACAAAAAGCAAGATAAAATTATTAAAAAAGCTGGAGTTAAATCATTTTATCTACAATCACTTAAAAAACATAAACGGCATCAACTCTCACTTCTTGAAGAGAAAATTATACTTAAAAAAGATTTAGTAAGTACAAGTGCATTCTCAAGACTTTTTGATGAGCATTTAAGTAGATTAAAATTTAATTTAAATCGAAAAAAAGTTAGTGAAGAGGTGGTTTTAAGTGAACTTTATAATCCAGATAGAGAAAAGCGAAAAAAAGCTAGTATATCTCTTAGTAATGGTTTAAAACCACATTTAAATTTATTAGCTTATATATTTAATATGATAAAAACAGATTTAAAGATTGATTGTGATTTAAGAGCATATTCAAGCTTAGAGACACCAAGACATATAAGTAATAAAATAACTCAAAAGAGTGTAGATAAGTTAATAGAGACCACTACAAAAAACTTTCATATTGTGAGTGATTATTATAAAATTAAAGCTAAGCTTTTAGGATTAGATAAACTTTACGATTATGATAGATATGCACCACTTGAAACTAGTGAAGTTGATGAGTATGACTTTGAAAAATCAAAAGAGATAGTTTTAAGTGCTTTTAAAAATTTTGATGAGAGATTTTATGAAATTGCAATAAAAGCATTTGATGAGAAGTGGATTGATGTATATCCAAAGGATAATAAGCGAGGCGGAGCATTTTCGCACGGTGCAACAACTGATGTACATCCATATGTATTATTAAATCATACAAATAGAAGAAGAGATCTATTTACTTTAGCTCACGAACTAGGTCACGCAATTCATCAATATCTATCAAGAGATGTTGGATATTTAAGTGGGGATACTCCACTTACAACGGCTGAAACTGCATCAATTTTTGCTGAAATGATAATATTTGACTATATTAAGAACACTCTTAAAGATAAAGAGTTAATAGCTTTATATGCTAGTAAACTTGAGGATATATTTGCAACTCTATTTCGTCAAATTATTTTCACAACTTTTGAGAGAAAAGTTCATAATTTTGAGGGTGAGCTTAGTGTAGATGATTTTAGTAAATTTTGGTATGAAGAGAATGCTAAAATGTTTGGTGATAGTGTTATTTTAACTAAAAATTATGAGAGTTGGTGGAGTTATATTCCACATTTTATTCACTCACCATTTTATTGTTATGCTTATAGTTATGGACAACTTTTAGTTTTAGCACTATACGGGCTTTATAAACAAAACACTCTTAATGACTTTAAAGATAAATATATAGAGTTTTTAAGTAGTGGAGGTAGTAAATCTCCAAAAGAGTTAATTTTACTATTTGGATTTGATATAGAAGATAATAAATTTTGGGAGATAGGAATTGAAGAAGTAGAAGCTATATTAAATGAATTTAAAAATATAACAAAGGAAAAATAATGGAAGAGATTATAAAAGATGTAAATTTCAAAGCAGTGATGGAAGATAGTATAGGTGAAGCAATAGATTATTTTTTAGGTAAAGAGTTATCTTTTGGAGTTTTATGTAATATTGCAAGTATTGAGTTTGAGCCAAAACTATCAGATGAATTGATGGAGAATTTTCAACCACCTTTTACATTTTTTATTTTAGCTAACTATACACTTCAAAGTGCAAGAATTGAAGATGATTATTTACTATTTGAAGCAGGTTTTGGAGAAGATAACTTTGCAAGTGTAGTAAAAGTCCCACTATTTGCAATTTTTCAAATTGTTATAGATGAAAAGCCTATATTTATAAATATGTGTGCAACTGTAGCTGAAGAGTTTGGAGTAAAAGAGAAGAGAGAAGTTAAGAGTGAAAGTGAAAATACTTCAATTAATGCTATTTTATCAAATCCTGAAAATCAAAAATTATTAAAAAAGCTTAAGAAATAGATAAAAAATTAATAAGGGTAAAAAACCAGTTTTAATTTTTTAAACTGGTAATAAATCCCTAAATTTACTCTCAATTAAACGCTGAATTGGTCTAATTACTCCTCGCTCTGTAATAAGTCCTGTAATTAATCTTCTAGGAGTTACATCAAAACCGTAATTTAGGGCAGGTGAATTTTTAGGTGTAATTAAAATCTCTTCTAACTCTCCATTTGAGTTAATTCCTCGCATATATTTAACTTCATCTTCACTTCTAGTTTCAATAGGAATTTCATTAATTCCATCAATAATATTAAAGTCAAATGTAGATGATGGTAAAGCTACATAAAATGGTATTTTATTATCTTTTGCCGAGAGTGCTTTTAAATAAGTTCCTATCTTATTTGCCACATCCCCTTGACGACTCACTCTATCAGCTCCAGTTATAACCATATCAACTAAATCGTGTTGCATTAAGTGACCACCTGTATTATCTGCGATAATAGTATG
Source organism: Campylobacteraceae bacterium (assembly GCA_016744535.1). GTDB lineage: Bacteria > Campylobacterota > Campylobacteria > Campylobacterales > BB28 > BB28. Next base: position 8,536 of record JADGEE010000047.1, on the reverse strand, counting down.
TTTTATTCCCTCTTTTTTTAACTCCCAAGCCGTTAAATTTGCTCCTTGATTTCTAGGTCTTGTCTCATCTACCCATACGTGAACATCAATTCCTCTGTTTTTAGCTTCGTAAATTGGTGCTAATGCTGTTCCCATATCTAAAACAGCTAACCAACCAGCGTTACAGTGAGTTAAAATATTAATTGATTTTTCCTCTTTATCTTTTAAAATATCCTCTATTATATCTGCTCCATATTTTGCAATTATTTTACTTTTTCTTGCCTCTTCATCAGTAATATTTATAGCTTCAGCAAGAGCTATCTCAACTAAATTTTCACTATTGTTTTTTAGAGTCTCTATCATTTTATCAACTGCCCACATTAAATTAACAGCAGTTGGACGAGATTTTCTAATTGCTTCTACTTTTGAATTAAAATTTTCATTAATTTTTTTTGTCTCTCTAATTGCTAAATAGACTCCAAATGCTCCAACACATCCAATTACTCCAGCACCTCTAATAATCATATCTTTAATAGCTATTACAGTATCTTCTGCTGTTTTTAAAGTAACAGTTTCTTGCTTATGAGGAAGTTTTGTTTGGTCTATTACTTTTAAGAATCCTTTTTTAGTTATCCATATAGGTCTATATTTTCCATTCATTTTAAACTCCTCTAATAATATCTAATAACTCATCTATATTTTCAATTTGTTCATACTCTTTTACTAATCTTTTGGCAATTTTAAGTGATTTTCCTTCAACTCTAGCTCTAGCTTCTAAATCTTTAATTCCTAAAATATCTTCAACTCCTGCAATTCCAAAAATTCGTCTTGCCATCTTTGCCCCAGCAAATCCGAGTGATTCTTGAAAAATATTTTGCATAAAAATTTGTTTATATTCATATAATACCTCTTTATTTGCAAAACCTTCTGTTATTAATGCACTCTCTTTAGTTTCATCCCATAACTCTAAAAAATTTTCTTCAAAATCTAATAACACTTCTCTAATTGTCTCTAACACCCACTCTTGAAATATTTCATCTTTTGTTCTCTCAAAATGAGATAAATACGATTGGATTAAATTGGCAATAATTGCTCCAATATCAAATCCAAAAGGTCCAAAAAATGCAAATTCAGGGTCAATTACATAAGTTTCATTCTCATTTAACATAATTGAGCCTGTATGTAAATCACCGTGAAGTAAGGCTTCACTCTTATTCATAAATAGATTTTTTAATTTCAATATATTAACTTTAAACCCAATATCATGAATTAACTCTTGATACTCTTTTTGCATAAGTAAATTTATATTATTTGAATCGTGTTTCATATATGGAAAAGTAAATACGAAATCTTCTGTCATTTTACAAAGTTCTCTATTTGAGTTAAATTTATCCATCAACTCTCTTTTTTCACTACTGCTTAAATATAAAGAAGATGTTTTAAAGAGTGAATTTGCTAAAAATGTAGAGATGTGTTCAGCAAAATTTGGATATTTAGTAGCTTGAATTAAGCCTTTTCTCATAATAATATGCTTATTTAAGTTTTGCATAATAATTAAACTCATATTCTCATCACTATGAAAAATATTTGGAATATTATTATTTGCAATATCTTTAAATGTTTTTAATGCTCTTATCTCATAACTCATTCTTTCACGAGAAAGAGGCCACTCTTCACCAACACATCTTAAATATGGAACAGCTTGTTTTAAAATAACACTTTTATCACCACTTTTGATAATAAATACAAAATTTAAATTACCATCACCTATCTCTTCTATCTCTATCTCTTCATTGCCTAAATACTCATTTACACTATCTATATTTTTAATATATTCTCTTATACTCTCATCTGTTAATACTCTATATTCCATAAAAAATCTCCTCTTTTATTTAATTTATAAAAAATGTCCTGATTTCTCTTTTTTAGTTTTTAAATAATCTACATTAAATTTATTTGGTTCAACTATAATTGGAACTCTATTTATAATTTCAATTCCCTTTAAACTCTCTATTTTTTTTGGATTATTTGTGAGTAATTTTATTTTATTAATTTTAAAATATCCTAATATAAATTCAACTATTTCATAACTTCTCTCATCATCATTAAAACCTAATTGATGATTTGCTTCAACTGTATCTAAGCCTTTATCTTGAAGTGAGTAAGCATTTACTTTATTTAAAAGCCCGATATTTCGCCCTTCTTGTCTTAAATAAATTACCATTCCACCATTTTGATTAATTATTTTTAGGGCAACTTCAAGTTGTTCTCCACAATCACACTTTAAACTTCCTAAAGTATCTCCAGTTAAACACTCTGAATGAACTCTTACTATTGAAATTTTAGGAAGTTTGTCTGTAAAAATAACTAAGTGTTCTTTATCTTTTTCTTTAAAAGCTTGAATTTTAAATTGACCAAATTTTGTAGGTAAATTTGCAATTTTTGATACTTTTATATCCATTTAACCTCTTTTTTTATTCAAATATAAAGTATTAAAATACTATCAAATTAAAGGAAAGAGTATGTTTAAATTTATTTAAGTTTGTAGTTTTTATAGCAGAATAAATCTGCTATATTTTAGATAATTTAATTTTTAATTTCTCTATTTCTTTCTATTTTAGAGTGCCAAAATGCGATTGCAATAAGTCCAACTCCAATAGTTCCAGTTATTATTTCACTTACATGCATAAACATTTTTAAAAACATTATCAGTGCTAAGACACCGATTGCATAATGTGCTCCGTGTTCTAAATATACAAACTCTGAAAGAGTCTTTTTCTCTACGAAATAGATTGTTAAAGATCTTACAAACATAGCACCAATACCAAGTCCTATCATAATAATAAAAATATTACTTGAGAGTGCAAATGCTCCAATTACTCCATCAAAACTAAAACTTGCATCTAAAACTTCAAGATATATAAATCCAATTAATCCATTTTTAACTGTTTCTGTTGAGAAAAAGTCATCAATTGAATTTAAAATTGAATGCAATAATACTCCATAAAAGAAAGCTAAAGATATTTTATAGTCACCGGTTAAGTGTGAAATTGTTAATCCAACAACCATTGCAAGAATTAACTCAATATTTGTAACTTTTGAAAAACCTCCAACTACTCTTGAGCCTTCAATTAATTTTATCCATTTTATCTCTTTTTCATCTTCAAAAAAGAAATCTAAAAATACCATCAGTAAAAATGCACCACCAAAAGCAAAAATTAAATGTTCACTACTTTTTAATATATTATGATATTTTTCAGGGTCATTTATTGCAATATCTAGTGTTTCATAAACTCCAATTCCTCCAAAAATCGAGACTATAACCAATGGAAAAATAAATCTCATTCCAAAAACTGCAATTGGAATTCCAAAAATTATAAATCTCTTTTGCCAAATAGGCTCCATTGTATCAAGTACTTTTGCATTTACAACAGCATTATCAAATGATAAGCTAACTTCTAGTATTGCTAAAAGAGCAGTTATATACAAAGCTTCCCAACTTCCTAAATAAAAAGCAATCCCTAAACCAATGAAAGTAATTACAAAAGAGCTATAAAAATATTTTAACATATAATTACTTTAATGCTGAAAGAATCTTATCTTTCATTTCTCTCTCTTCAGGTGCAAAGTTTCCATCTGAATTTGCAATATGGTCAAGTAAAACTTCAATCATAGCAATATAATCTGGATACTCTTTGATTCTTGCAATATCAGTTATAATCTTTCCAACTTCAATCGCCCATTTAACTTCATTTGTCATAATAGGTGTTAAATTTTCAATATGAATTTCAAAAAATTCTATTGCCTCTTTTTGCATCTGCAAATCACTAATTTCATCAATATCATTAATTAATTTAATTGAATCAACAACTTCGCTAGTCTCTACTTTTCTATCAGCAACTACCATAAGTGCTAAACTAGCAACAATTGCATTAACTAATTTTTTCTCTTTTGAAAAAGATTCTGGAGTATATTGTTTTATTTTTTTTGTAGCACTATCGGCAAATTTTGCAACGCCTTTTTTAAAATCATCCATATTAAAAGCCATATAAGCTCCTTTGCTAAGGGCAAAAGCCCTAAAAATTATAAGTAGCTTTGAACTACTGTTTTTAGTGTATCTTCAAGTTTTGCATCTCGTGTAGGCTCACCAATTGAAGCGAATTTCCATTCACCATTTCTCTTATACAGTCTTCCCATAATCATAGAAACATACCCAGCATATTTTGGATCACCTGATATATTAAATGTAGCAAAAATATTATCTACTTTACTTGGAGTTCCCTCATATATTCTAATATTTGCAAATGGTACAGTTGCAAAATCTTGACCTCTAAAGCTATTTAAAACAAAAGCTATTTTTGTAGCATTTGCACTAACTCTTGATAAATCAACCATAATTACTTCATTATCAAGTCCATCATCACCATCAACATCACCAGTTAAATCATCGCCAGAGTGTTGAATTGCTCCATCTTTAGAGTTTAATTGTCCAAAATATACAACATCTAAAAGATTATTATTATCATCAAACATAGCACAACTTGCATCTAGATCAACAGCTTCTTTTTTCTTTTGACCACCACCAAAACCTAAAAAGCCTTTAGATACACTATCAATTGCACCCCAATTAATTCCTATACACATATTTGTTAAAGTTCCACCATTATCTTTTTTTAAAGATATTTTTTGACCTTTTGTTAAATTAATAGCCATATTTCCCTCTCTATTTCTATAAGTTTATTTTTATAAATTAATCTGCTGAAATTCCAAACATATCACAAAAGCCTTTTAAGCCACTGTTAAATCCAGCTCCAACCGCTTTAAATCTCCATTCATTATCTTTTCTATAAAGTCTTCCAAACTCAATTGCAGTCTCTGTTGAGTAATCTTCATCTAATTCATATTTTGCTAATTCTGCATTATCATCTGAATTTACTAATCTTACATAAGAGTTACTAACTTGTCCAAAATTTTGATTTCTTGTATCAGCTTCGTGAATTGTAACAACAAATACAATTTCGCTAACTGCACTATCAACTTTACTTAAATCAATATCAACAACTTCGTCATCACCCTCACCTTCACCAGTTGTATTATCACCTTGATGTACGATTGAGCCATCAGGAGAGTTTTTATTACCATAAAATACAAAGTGAGCATCACTTAAAGCTTTTCCAGCGTCATTTAATAAAAATAGACTTGCATCTAAATCAAAACCAGCACCTGTATCAGTTGCATTAACATCCCAGCCTAGACCTGCTATAAGTTTAGTTAAACCAGGTGCCTCTTTACTTAAATTTACTCTTCCGCCTTTTGATAAACTTATTCCCATTTTATTTCTCCTAAATTGAATTTTTTTATAATTAAATTGAAATATAATTATAACACAAATACAACTTAAATTACTTTGAATAAATGCTCTAAAGATAATTATGAATATTAAAATAAACTTAATAATACATTTAAAGATTGATGTATTGTTTAATATTAATATAAGTTTTACTGTGATAATATGGTTTATATTAAGTTATCATCCAAAGGAGATTGAATGAAAAGTGTTAAGTATTTAAAAGTGTTAGTTATAATGGGTCTAATATCCAGCGTTGAAGCTAATGAGGTTTCTAATATTTCTAAAAATGTTGTTCTTGGAAAAGCAAAGGATATAAAAGAGTATTCAAAAATGCTTGATTACATAGATTCATATAATCCTAAAGAAGTAGATATTTTTGAAACAAAAATATTAGCTAGTGGAGAATCTGTTGATTGTGTGGATATATATTCACAACCAAGTATGAGAAATAAAAGTAAAGAAAAAATTAAATTAAAACCTTCTCCTATGCTTGAAAAAATAGTAAATGAACAAGATAAAATGCTAAAAGATAAATCTAATACTCAAAAATCAATGGATATATCAAGTTTAAATTTTAGTGTTGGGTGTCCAATAGGGACAGTACCGATGAAAAAATTAACGATAGAAGAGTTAAGAAATTTTGAAACTTTGGAAGATTATAACTCTAAACATCCATCTTATAAAAAAAATAATTATAGTTATAAACCAAAAGCTAGAAATAGTCGAACTTATGAACCACCTGGAGTGGATTATTCTAATCATGAATATGCAATAGTTACTGATGATGTTTATAACATGGGCGCAGATAGTAGCATTAATGTATGGAATTCATATACCGAGAAATCAAGTGAGTTTAGTTTATCTCAAATATGGGTACAGAGAGGTAGTGGAAATGATTTAGAAACAATAGAAGCAGGTGTTCAAGTATATAAAGATTTATATCAAGATTATAATAGTCACTTTTTTATTTATTTTACACCTGATAATTATGGAAGTGGTGGTTGTTATAATGATAAATGTCACTTTAAACAAATAAGTTCTAATATCTATCCTGGAATCACACTAAGTCCTGTTAGTACACTAGGAGGAACGCAATATGAAGTTCGCTTGCAAATTGTAAGAGATCCTGTTGATGGTGACTGGTGGATAAGATTTCAAAACGAGTGGGTTGGATATTATGAAAATAGTTTATTTGATGCTAATGGACTGAAGAATGAAGCTTCTAAAGTTCGTTTTGGTGGAGAAATAATAAATAACTCAACTTCAACTCATACAAAAACAGATATGGGAAGTGGTAATTTTTCTTCAAGTGGTTTTCAATACGCAGCATTTCAGCGTCATTTGAAATATTTAACTTATACTGGTGGTACAGATATTTTTTATAACAATTATACAAATGGAACAAAAATAGTAACTGATGCAAACTGTTATAATGTTGATTATACAAGTTATAGTTCTACTTGGGGGTCTTACTTTTATTTTGGTGGTTCAGGTTATAACGCTAATTGTCAATAAGGATTAAAAATGAAATTAAAAATTTACTTTATCTCTCTTTTTTTATTGTTAATATTTAGTGGTTGTGGAGGTAGTAGTAGTGATGATAGTAATGAAATTTTAGAATCTTCTTATCTTACTCCCTCTATTAAAAATACTATTATTGATATTACTACTACTGAAGTTACTACAGGCCCATCTGATGAAAGTGGAAGTAATATTAATACTTCCACTTTAGAAGTTCCACTACCTCCATCTGATAGTGAATTTATTAATAGTTTAGATACAGTTACATTAAAATCTAAAACAGAGATAGAAACTTGGTATAAATACAGTGTTCCTAATGTAAACAGAAATAAAAAAATAGTAAAAAAAGATGGAAGATTTTTAGCACTTATTGACCCTTATATTCCTCCAAAATTAGTTGCAGAAACTGGAAGCACATTGATATATTCAGAAGATGGTCTTAATTGGTATGATATGAATGTAGAGTTACCTAGTGTATGTTCTTCTATTATAGCAACAGAAACTTTTTTTTATGCTGTAGGTAGTTCAATTAAGGGTTCTAGAGGTAATGTTATTCGCTCTATTAATGGTTACAGTTGGGAAGAAGTATATTTATCTAAAGATGCTTTAAGTTATTTATCAGCTGTTGCAAATAGAGATGGGTCTTTAATTGCTGTAGGAAGTAGTGGAGATATAGTTATTTCAAAAGATGGTGTCAATTGGGAAGAGAAATATTTTGGTAGATATCAACTATTTAATATATCATATAGTGAAAATGAATTAGTTGTAGCTGGAGGTATAAATATGCTTTCAACTAAAGATAAAAATATGGAAAATTGGACTCTTTTAGATAACAATAATTTGATACAAGGTACAAGCAATAATTTATATGCAAATGGATTGTTTTTATTAATAGGTTCTAAAGTTACACGCATATATGATGGTAATATTTTTAAGTATATCAAAAGAGAGTCAAATTTAAAAGAAGTTGTTTATAAAGATAAATTTTTAAATATAGATGAGAATAATGTTTATATATCAATTGATAGTATTACTTGGACAAAAATAGCAGAAATAGAGTTAGTTGATGAGAATACAACAGCTTTAGATGTTGATAGTAGCTTTATTTATGGGACAGATATAATTTTTACAAAAAAACTTTAGAGAGTTTTTCCAAACTCTTTTAAAGTATCAAAAAATTCTAAATGTTTAAAAAGCTTTTTGTCAATTGGTAATTTTTTAAGTTTTTTTAAATCTTTCCACTCTTTTCCAATTAAACAAAGTCTTACATTATTTTTCATTAAATTAGCATACATCAGAGTCCAAGTCATAATAATCTCATTTAAAGTTCCTAAATTTCCTTTTTGGGCAATTAATATAGTTGAGTCTTTAATAAGTAGTTTTAATCTATCAAATATATCATTAGTTATGATTCTTTTACTTAAATACTTATTTTTAGGTCGTCTTTTATTAAATTCTTTTATTGTAATTCCAATACACTCACCATTTGCCTCTTTAACTCCTTTTGAGACTGCTTCCATTAATCCTTGATAGCCTCCACATTTAATATTATAGCCATGTTTTACAAGGATTTTACCTAATTTAACACCCTCTTTATACTCTTTTTTATTTGGTTTTATTTTAGAACTTCCAAAAGTTGTAGCAAATTTTCCCATATTTTATATCCATTTTATTAATTTATTAAAT
>JADGEE010000046.1 GCA_016744535.1 Campylobacteraceae bacterium | reverse complement strand
TTCTAATATTGACGAATTTTATAAATTGAACTATAATTTAAAAAAATTTTAATAATTGGAAAGTGAAATGAAAAAAAGAATTTTACTAATTGAAGATGATTTAGATATGCAAATTTTAATTATTAATTATCTTGAAAATTATGATTTTTCTGTTAAAGCTTATGATAAACCATTAGAGGCATTAACTCATCTTGAAAGTAATAAAAATATTTATGATTTAATTATACTTGATTTAATGTTACCTCAAATGGACGGATTTGATGTTTGCAAAAAGATTAGGGAAATATCAAATATTCCTATAATTATCTCCTCTGCAAAACACGAGATAGATGATAAAATATTAACTTATGATTTAGGTGCAGATGATTATCTCTCTAAACCTTATGAGCCACGAGAGTTGGTTATTAGAATAAATGCAATTTTAAGAAGGACAATTAATAACAATAAAGTTATTGGTGATTTTGAGTTAAATGAAGATAAGATGGAAATATCTTTTGATGATTATCTGCTTGATTTAACAAAAATTGAGTATGAGATACTGCATCTATTTTTATCAAATAATAATAAAGTTCTTTCAAGAGAAGTTATTGCAAATGCTATTAACTCATTTGATTATAATCCAAAAGATAGAGCAATAGATATGCACATAAGTAACTTAAGAGCAAAGTTAGGTGATGATTCTAAAAATGCTCAATATATAAAATCTGTATGGGGTATAGGATATAAATTTATAGGTTGAAAAATGTCGATTTTTAATAAAGTTTTAATTCTCTTTGTTATTAGTTTAGTTGTAATGGTTTTTGTATCAAATGAGACTAGTAAATTAACTGAATCAAAAATAGAAACTGTCTTAAAAGATAAATATATAGAGTTTTCAAATGAGTTATTTACATATCTATCAAATAGTGAGTATGAATCTTTACAAAAAAAACTTAAAGAGTTAAAGTTTGAAATAATAGAAGATAAAGAGAATTATTTAAATTTTTCACAAATAATATATGAGAATGAAATTTCATTTGGAGTGATGAAAATTTTAAAATATGATGATAGGTATCTGTTATATATGAGTTATTTAGGGGATGATATTTTAGCCATTAATACAATTCAAGATGAAGATATTAATGGAAATAGTTTATTAAATTATATGATAATTGCTGATATGCTTATTTTAATCATTCTATTTTTAATGATTTTAAAAATTTTATCACCTCTTAGAAAAATATCTAAACGCATAAAGCAATTTGGAGAGGGAAATTATAAATCAAGAATTATAAATTTTGAAAATGACGAGATAGGTGAACTTTCACAAACTTTTAACTCTATGGCTACAAATATAGAGAAGTTAATCAAATCCAGACAAATTTTATTAAGAGATATTGGTCACGAGCTTAGAACGCCTATTTCAAAGTCAAAATTAGCATTAGAGATGATTGAAGATAGTAAATATAAAGATATATTAAAAAAAGCTCTTTTTGAAATTGATGAAATGACGAGTGAACTTTTACATTTAGAAAAATTAAATTCAAATCAAGATAAATTAAAATTTAAATACTTTAATGTTGAAACTTTAATTATAGAATCACTCTCAAAACTATTTATAGAGGATGAATCTTTAATAAATATAGAGATTGAAGTAAATTTTACTATTTATGCAGATTTAAATTATCTCTCAATCGCTCTTAAAAATTTAATTGATAATGGATTAAAATATACAACTAAAACCCCTATATCATTAATTGTAAAAGAGAAACAAATTATAGTTAAAAGCCAAGGTCTAAAATTAAGTAGAGATTTAGAGTATTATTGTGAAGCTTTTACTCAAGCTGATAATTCAAGAAACCAAAGAGGTTATGGTTTAGGACTTAGTATGATTAAAAGAATTTTAGAGAGACACGATTTTAAACTTCTCTATTTTTATGAGCAAGGTTTTAACTTATTTATTATAGATGTAAGAAGTTATATAGACTACTAATATTTAATTCTCTAATTTAAAGTTTTTGATTATAATATCAAAAAAATAAAATTTAGGAGAAGATTCTTTTTGGAGCAAATTAAAATAGTTGAAATTTTCCAATCAATAGAGGGTGAGGGCAGGAATATAGGTCTTCCAATGATATTTATAAGATTAGAGGGGTGTAATTTAAGGTGTTTATGGTGTGATACAAAATACTCTTATGATAATGAAAATTATACTAAAATGAGTTTGAATGAAATTATTAATAAAGTTAATTCATTTAAAAATATTAAACATATAACTTTAACTGGTGGTGAGCCTCTTTATAATAAGGGAGTTATATCAATAATTAACAATTTAATAGATAAATATAATATTTTAATAGAGACAAATGGCACGATATGGAATGATGAACTTGAAAAGTTTGATTTTAATAAAATTTATTTAGTCTGCTCACCCAAACCAAAAGAGTATTTTATTCATAAAAAAATATTAGAGTATTGTAATGAATTAAAATTTGTAATAGATAAAGATATTATTTTTGATACAATATTCTCAATTATCAAAAAATCAAGTAAAAAAGTAAAAATAACTTTTCAACCTGAAAATAACAAAGTAGAGTTTTTAAAAAAAGCTACTCTATTACAAAATAAATTTTTAGAGATAGATATTGAAATTAGAGTAATTCCTCAAATTCATAAACTTTTTAATATAAGTTAAAATTCTCTCTTTTTTATTTTCTTAATAAACTTCATCGTGAGTTCCAATATCAATTAAAGTTATCTCATTATCTTTAATTAAAATAGTTAAAATAATTCTATATTCATAGTTTAAATGACAAGCATAAAACTCTTTTAACTCACCTTTTAAAACTATCTGTTTATTTGATACTAAACATTATTTATTTATTCTAAAAATTCATCAAAATTAAAATTACTAACTCTATCCTCTTTAATATCCTCTTTTGAAGATTTAACTCTACTTAAAAACTCTTCTCTATTTTTATCTTCTACTATTTGAATATCTGAAATATTTTTTATAATATATAGCAAATGTTCATAAGCTTCATTATTGACATTTATTTTTAAACTGTGCATTATTATTTTCCTCGTTTAATATATAAAATTCATTTTTTTGGCAAATTTTCTTTATTTCATAAGTTTTTTAACTTCTTTAACCTCTTCTTGTAAATCACTAAGTATCGTACGAAATCCAGCCATATCATCTTCACTAAAGTGGTATTTATCAAAATTTATATACATAATCATAGTTGTTATAAAAGTTACTTTATCATAAATGATATTTATTTTATCGTTAGCATTTATTTTGTTTTCTTCGGTCATTTTATACTCCTCATATCGTATTAACTTATTTTCATATATAATTATTAAAGCATATCATTTTTAAACTTAATATTTCACAATATATAGTGAATTTTATTAATATAAGATGTTTTTTATAAAAAAGGTTACTATTTGAAAAAAATTAAAGACTTAGAAATTAAAGAACTAATGGAATATGATGGTAGAAATACTTTATATGTGATGAAAAATAAATATCCTAAAAGATATGAGATTATAAGGTTAGGAAGTATTTGCTTTAAAGAAAAAATAAGAGAATCTGAATTAATAGAAATAATTAATCAATTAAAGAGTAAAGAAAATTAGAAAAAGATTATATTAATTATTTCACTTATAACTATTTCATAAGTTCTTTAACTTCTTTAACCTCTTCTTGTAAATCACTAAGTATCGTACGAAATCCAGCCATATCATCTTCACTAAAGTGGTATTTATCAAAATTTATATACATAATCATAGTTGTTATAAAAGTTACTTTATCATAAATGATATTTATTTTATCGTTAGCATTTATTTTGTTTTCTTCGGTCATTTTATACCTCTTTTTTAATTTTACTAAATTTTAATATTTAAATACTTTATATTTCCTTTTATTTCGTTATATTTTCTTTATATTCTTATACTTTCGTTGCTTTTTTTACTTCATTCTATTTTTTTGATATTATTTACAAAAAATGGTGGAAAGGTTTAAATATGAGATTTTTAGAAATTTTACTTGAGTATGAGGAAGTTTTAACAGGTAAAAATAAAAGAAATTTAGCAGATTATGTAAAAGTTACAACAAGAACTATAAATAATTGGATAAATGAAAATAACCCTCCACGCAAAAAAGTTTATCTTTATAAAATTGCTGAATTTTTTAAAATCTCTTATAAAGATTTTTTTAATTTACAAAAACAATATGAAGAAAAAAAATTTAATCTTAGCATAGAAAAATTTCAAAAATTAAAAGATAAAGAGAATTAGAAAAAAATTATCTTAATTATAAATACTTTTTTAGAACCTCTTCTTTTTTACTTTTAGAGTTATCAATTATCTCTTTAGATTTTTTAATTTCCTCTTCTAACTTTTCAATTTTTGAAACTATCTCTTTTTGAGTTTTTAATGAAGGGAGTGGAATTTTAATATTTTCAAATGTTCTTGTTGTTATTGAATCAAACTTAGTTCCATAGGCATTTTCTTTTAACTGATTAATTTCTCTTTTTAAAATATAATATAAAAAACCGCTATCTATTTCTTTTTTTGCTCTTAATCCATAACAAGATTGATTAAATGTCATAGGTATTGAAATTTGAGCTAAAGCTCCAACAGTTCCACGAGCAGAAATTATTAAATCATTAGGCTGTAAAACTTTAGTACTACTATTTTTTAAACCTTTTTTTGTAATTGTTTTAGTACTTATACTAACAAATCTATTTTCATTATTAAAATCGGTAACACTCAACCAAGGAATATCTCCTCCCCAATATTCAGGTATATTTGTTTTTGGAGTTCCACCTCCTATAATTTCAATTAATTTGGATAGTTTTTGTTCACTATCTTTAATTTTTGAAATCTCTTTTTCTATTCTGTTTTTTAACTCTTTTATAATTTCATTTGATTCTTCTACTTTTTTATCTACTATTTCACACTCTTTCACGATTTCTTTTTGAATTTCAAGAGGTGGAAGTGGAATTTTTATATTAGACATTACATTATTCATTAACTTTGGATTAGCTGATTTAACAACATAATTTGCTGTAACTTTATTTAAAATATAAGGCAAATATTTAATTTCTAAATTATTTATTTTTGATTTTAAAGTTCCACACACATTAGTACAATTAAATTTCCCACTTCTAAAAGTGCAAGTTCCTGCATATATTCCATCAGTTGTCCAAGTTACATAATCTCCATCAAAATCAAAAGTATTTATTTTTCCAAATACACCATTATTTGATGTTTGTGATGAATAAATTGGATATTCACCTGTATTATTTTCTATATATTGTTTATTTATAACACGACCACGACCTATCTCACAAATCTCACTTATTTTTATTTGCCATTCAAGTTTTCCAAAAATTTCAATATTTTTCTTAGGCGTTAAACTAATACCCTTATTAAATTCAACTCTACTAAAATCTAACATATCAATTAATTTAGCTTTACTTACAAACTTTTCTAAATTTTCGGGAATTTTCACATCTTCATCACTGAAATTTTTAACTATAAGAGTGTTTATTCTACTCTCATCATACAAATTATTTGGATTATATAACGGCGTTTGAATACTCTCAAGATTTAAAATATTTTCTAAAACTCTACTATCATTTTCACTTAAATTATCATTTTTCATATTTACATTTTGTGAAGTAATATACTTTATCCCCTCATTTCCTTTTGCACTACTCCACTCATAACCTAAAAACTTTTTATTCTCATTATTATTTGATGGAGCTTTTACGATAATTACCTCTTTTGAATTTAAATAAGCTAAACTAAAATAGTATAATTTATCTTTTTCAATTAATCTTATATACTCAACTAAAGTAAACTTTTTTTTATGCTGTTTATTGAGTTTGTTGTAAGTACTCTTATACTCCTTAAATATCTCTAGCTCAAAAAGTATGTCACTTAATTCATTTTTTAATAATTTTTTATACTCACTATAATTTATCTCTAAATGATTACAATAGTGCTTGATTAAATATCCATCTAAAAATATCTCATCATTTGCAAATTTTGCATTAAACCAACTATTTACTCTATTTTTTAAATGCTTATTAATAGGTGGATTTGATGATTTTTTCTCTAAAAATAGTGTTACTGTATTTGTACCAGTTTTACCAAATGTACCACTACCAAACTCTGCAATTGCTATAATATTAAAATACTTAAGAATAATTTCTCTTGTAGCTACATAGATGTTACTCTTATTTGAAATAATATTTTTATTTCCTTTGGTTAAAATAGAAGAGGGGACAATAATCCCCGCAACTCCGCCATCTTTTAATAGCTGTTTAGCCCTCTCAATAAAAAAACACTCTATCGCATTATTAGCTGAATAACTTTTTTTATCTATTGAATCTATTAACTCATAACTCTCTCTATCTATATTTTCTAAAGTCTCTAAAAATCCTTTTACACTATATGGAGGATTTGCTACAAGAAGTGAAAAATTACTATTTTTTATCTTTTCATTTGTAGTTAAAGAGTCATCATAAACTATCTGAATATCATCTTGTCCATACATAAATGAACTTACTTTTGCAACTTTAGAGAGTCGATACTCTTTTTCAATTCCGATAGTCTCTTTATAATACTCTCTATAATTTTTAACTTTTGATTTGATATTAGAGGCGTACTCATTTAAAAAATGTCCAGCCCCACAAGCGTAATCTATAACTTTTGGAATATCTTCTATTTTTAATATTTTATCAATAGGAAGAGAGTTTATAATAAATTTAACTATCGGCATTGGGGTAAAAAATTGTCCCTCACTCTGTTTTACGCCTTGGTCTAAAAACCCTTCAAACATATCGCCTAAGAATTGATTATGCTCTTTTGTTGTGATTTTTATATCTTGGAGCATTAAGACAATTTGTAATAAAACTTCAAAATTTTTATAAAATAGTTTCTCATTATGCACATCTGTAAAAGCAAAATCATTATTTGTAAAAAATTTTAACTGTTTAAAATACTCTAAAATTTTATCTTTTGTAGCATCTGGGTTATTTTTGACATACTTAAAAGTTTCATCAATAGTCTTTTTATCAATATATGTAATCTCTTCACCTAAAAATTTATCCATTCCATCTTTGTAGAGTCTTTGGAGTCTATCTTGAAGCTCAAAAGGATTATCATAAGCGATACCTTTCCAATAAAATTTAAGCTCATCAGGATTATTTTTTTCATCTACAACTTTGCATAAAAATAAGTTTATTAATTTATCAAAAGCTTGTTCTCTTCCACTTACATTATATTGTCGTAAAATAGTAGCAAATTCGTGATATTTACCTTGAATATCTTTTGAAGTTACAATACTTAAATCTTCAATATTAAATTTAGTTTTACCGATATTGTAAGCTTCACTATCTTCAAAAATTCCTTTAGTTGAATACTCTTGTGAATATGTTTTTTTCCAAACTTTATAAATCTCCTCTGTTGAGGTTGCCTCTTTAAAACTTAGTAAATTATCATTTTTTCTCTCATTTAAATACTCCTCATTATCTTGAAGAGTAATTAAATAATATTTCTCTTTTAACTTCTCATCTATAAAATCACTTGCATATAAACATATAAATTTAGTATTTCTTATCTGTTGGGCATAAGAGAATAGTTGAGTAGGATTGATAAGGGTATTTCTCCAAGCAGTGTCAAACTCTTTTCCATAAGTTTTACACTCAATTATTAAAAGTGCTTTTTTCTCATTATCTGTAATTAAAATATCAGCCCTCCCACCACTTGCACCGTGACCTAGTTGCCAATGTGGTTCTAGCTCTATATGTGTTGGATTGTATCCTTGAGTTAAGAGTTTATGAACACATTCAAAAACTACAAAATTTTCATTTTGTTTAAATGTAGTTGTAAATTCGCCGTGTATTTTTATCTCATTTGGATAAATTAATTTATCTTTCTCAAAATCAACTTTTAAATCAAAACTTTCAAACTTTTTAATATAGATATTTTTATCTTTTTTAAAATTTAGATTCTCTAATACATCTTTAAAATTATCTTTTGTTATCATTTTTTATATACCATTCCAAAAACTTTTAAGCCATTTTAACATAATTAAAACTACTCAACTAAAATTTTTACACTAGAGTAATTTGAGTTTGAATCTAAACATCCAATTTCATACTCTCCTTGTTTAAAACTCTTAAAAGTTGATTCACTTGAATCTGATTGTTTAAAAAAACTATTATTTATATACCAGTAAATTATAGGTTTGAGTTGATATGAGAAACACTTTAACTCTAACTTTTGAAACTCTTTAGGAATTGATTTACTTAAAATTATATTTGATTTATGATGAGGTTTTGTAATTAGTGGTTTTTTATCTCTTAAATTTTTAAAACACTTTTTTATTGAATTAAAATAACCATATTCTGATAAATAATTAATTTTTTGAGCATTTAAGTTTTTACAATCATCTTTAAACTCATTTAAATAGTAATCGTTAGTTTTTTCAATACAAAACTTAGAATCTATTGAGATAAAAGGGTCTTGACAAATTATTTTCTCTTTTATCTTTAACTCTTTAAACCAGTTAAAATTTTCTCTTTTTGATAGATAATTAAATATTTCAAAAATAATAGGACTCGCAATTTCACTTCCTGTAACTTCAGAAGTTGGGCTATTATCAAAATTTCCTAGCCATAAACCAATAGTATATTTATTGTTGTATCCAACTGTTAATAAATCTCTAGCATTTGCAGAAGTTCCAGTTTTAAATGCGATTTTAGGGTTATTTGTAGAATCGAAATACTCTGAAAACTCACTCCTATATCCATTTGCTAAAATTTGTGAAGTTATGAATGAAGCCTCTTTTGAAAAGAGAGTCTTATTAAAATCAAATATATCTATATTTTTTGATATTTTTAGAGGCTTTAAGATTCCACTATTTGAGAGAGTTGTATATATATAAGTTAATTCAAGTAGACTCATTCCAAATCCACCTAAAACAATGGAAGTTCCATAATAATTTTTATCTCTATTTACTATATTGAGACTCTTTAACATCTCATAAAGTGAGTTTTTTTTAAGTCTTAAATTTAAATCTATAAATGGAGTATTTAGAGAGAGTTTTAACGCCTCTTCACTTGTGATAACTCCTCGATAAAATTTATCAAAATTTATAGGGGTAAAACCTGCAAAATTTAGTGGAATATCTAATATTTTCTTTTTGGGAGTGATTAAGCCTTTATCTAAACTTAAAGCGTAAATAAATGGTTTTAGAGTTGAGCCGACACTTCGTTTCATCAAAACTCCATCATTTTGTCCCTCACTTAAATCATCAAAATCTTTTGAGCCTATATAAGCTTTTATCTCCATATTTTTATTATCAATTACAATAATTGCACCGTTATTTATATTTTTATCTTTTAATTTTTCAACTCGCTCATATAAAAGTTTTTCTATATAATTTTGAAGTTCACTATTTAAAGTGGAATTAATATTATGATTTTTATCAAAAATATCTAAAGAACTAAAATGTTTATGTCTGAAAATTGCACTAAATTTTTTATTTATAATTTTCTCTCTTATCGCTCTATTATAACTATTTTTTGAGATAATATTAGCTTTTAAAAGTAAATCTAAGACTCTTTTTGCTTTTGATTTTAAATTAAAATTTTTATCAATTCTATTTATATTCGGATTTTTTGGAATTATACTAAGCAAGGCAATCTCTAAAGTTGATAAATTTGCAATATCTCTATTAAAATAGAAATAACTAGCACTTTTAACACCTTCTAAGTTTCCACCATAAGGAGCTAAATTAAAGTAAATTTCTATTAACTCATTTTTGCTAAAATTGTATTCAAGTTGGAACGCTCTAAAAATCTCTATCAATTTATTTTTAATAGTTCTCTCTTTTGGCTCAATCATTCTTGCAATTTGCATCGTGATAGTTGAAGCCCCAATTTTATTACTATTTACCAAATTATGAAAAATTGCTCTTATAATAGAAAATATATTTACCCCAAAGTGATAATAAAAGTATCTATCTTCAAAATAAATTAATGAATTTTTTAAATTATTTGTTAATTCATTAAATTTAACTCTAAATCTCCAAAAGCCATCTCTTGAGATAATCATTCTAATAATTTTTTTTTCATCATTTAATATAATTTTTGATTGAGGTTTATAAATTTTACTAGTTTCAAGCGGATAAAAATAATTTAAAGTAAAAAATATAAATATTAAAGAGATTATAAAAATAGATAAATTATAAAATACTCTCCCACTCAAAACTTTTAATACTCCTCTCATTTTTACTAAATTCAACCCCTATTAAATATACTTCTTTATAATTTATATATTTCTCATAATATTTTCTATCTTTAATTTGATTTAATGCAGAGTTTTTATTACTATCTAGTTCAACCACTTTAAATTCAAATATATAAATTTTTTCTTCAAAATTTAGAGTTAAATCTATTCGTCCTTTATTTGTTACATCTTCTGCAATTATCTCAAGCCCTAAAGAGGCTAAATAGGCATATACAACACTTGCATAAAATCCTTCATAATTTTCAATATAATTATTTGTAAAGTTTTGATAAGCGATAGAGCTAAAAAGACTCTTTAGAGTAAATTCTAACTCATTTAAATTTGCCTCTTCAAAAATATCATAAATCTTATCTGCAATTTTGCTTTTTTCAATTGGATTTGTCATTGTATTTAAGAGATAATCAAATAGAGAAATTTTTACTTCCATATTTGGAAAATCTAAAATATATTTAATTTTATTTCTTTTTGTTATCATCTCTTTAATTGTTAAGTATCCACTTTGAAACATTAAAGTCTCGATTGATAAATTTTCAATATCAAAGCTATTTATCAAACTCTTATCAGTCTCTAAATTTTCAAATTCAGGCAGATAATATTTTTTACTCTTTAATAGATTAATTAAAAATGTAGGAGTTCCAGTCTCAAACCAATAGTTATCAAATAGTTTTTGATTTTCAATGAAAAGTAAAATATCAAAAGGGTTATAGACACTCTCACCCAAAAAATTATAACCGTTATACCAAAGTTTTAGTTTTTCCATATCTACATCTTGTAAATGCTCACTAAAACTCTCTTTTAAATCAACTTCTCTATATCCACAAATAGTTGCATATTTTGGATTTAAAGTTATATCTTCTAAATTATTAAGTCCACTAAATAAACTTACTTTTGAAAACTTAGTAACTCCAGTTAAAAAAACAAATTTGATATATTTATCACTTCCTTTGATAATAGAATAAAGATTTTTAAGCCCATCTCTCATCTCTTTTGCAATTTCAATATTTTCAATACTATCGAGTATTGGTTTGTCATACTCGTCAATTAAAATAACTACTTTTTGATTATATTTTTCATAAGCTTCTTGAATTAATTTTTTAAAACATCTTCTATCATAAACATCACTATCACAATTAACTTTTAATCTCTTCTCATTTTCTATTAAAATATCACTTATCATCTCATCTAAATCTTTTTTTGATTTTAAGACTCCATCTGTAAATGAGATATTAATAATTGGATATTTAATTTCAAAATCCCATTTATCATAAATATATAAATTTTTAAATAACTCTTTTTCTCCTGCAAAAATCGCTCTTAGAGTATCTAAAAACAGACTTTTACCAAATCTACGAGGGCGAGAGAGAAAATAATACTCTCCTTTATCTATTAAATGAAGTGCAATTTTAGTTTTATCTATATATATATAATTTTTACTTTTATCTCTAATTTTTTCAAATGTTTGGATTCCTATTGGTAGTTTTTTCATTAAAATACCTCTACTTTTATTTAATTAATCCAATATAGCATAAATAATACAATAAGTGTTAGGGGTAGATTTTATAAACCAACAAAAATTTTCTTCTTTATTACTCTTCAACTCCTAAAAGTTGCTAAAGAGAGATTAGATTTAAATAGTTTAATTAAACTCATCTATATATATTTCTGTATCTAAAGATAACCCAATTAAAAAGTTATCCATAAGTTCAAAAAGTTCATTTTGTGATATTACTCTTTTATTTGAAGTTTTTAATTTCATTGATTTAACTTGATTCTTAATTCTTGATATTTCTAACTCAATATCTTTAAATTTCAAAATAGCATTTAACTTTATATAATTTTTCTCTTTTTCAATCTCTTTCAATTCATCTTGATATTTTTTCAACTTTTTCAAAAGTTTTTTATTGTTTTGGTTTTTCATACCACTTTTTATTAATGATTTTATTTGCTTTCCTTTAAGTAATAAATTGTAAATAAATTTTATACTATTTGTCACTTAATGTCAAGTTTTTAATCATTTAGTTATCAAATTTATACTTATTGATAACTATTTTTCATTTTTTCTAACATCATTAATAATTAAAGTCATAATATATTGTGTTGTTGAAACTCCTAATTTACTAGCCTCTTTATCAAGATTTTCTTTTAATTTACTACTCATAGTAAGCATTATTCGCTCACTTCCTTTATCTTTCTTCTCTTCAGGCATATTTTCCCTTTAATATTTTTTTATTTGAATTATATCTAATTTAATGATTTATTTATTTAACATTTATGGGTTCAGATAATATTAATAGTGATTTGCTTATTGCTGTTTTTGATGATTTTTGTAATCAAATAGAAAAATAAACAGTTGTTATTTTAGATAATGCACCAACACATACAAGTAATAAATTTCAGGATAAAATAGATGAGTGGAAAAAAAGGATTAATTTATCTTTTTTATTTTTTATTTCAGAAATTAAACTTTTTATATTATCACTCTCTAACCACTCTTTAACTTCCATTTACTTTTACCCTTTCCCACTCAAAACTTTTAATACTCCTCTCATTTTTACTAAATTCAATCCCAATTAAATATACTTCTTTATGATTTATATATTTCTCATAATATTTTCTATCTTTAATTTGATTTAATGCAGAGTTTTTATTACTATCTAGTTCAACCACTTTAAATTCAAATATATAAACTTTATCTTCAAACTTTAGAGTTAAATCTATTCGTCCTTTATTTGTTACATCTTCTGCAATTATCTTAAGCCCTAAAGAGGCTAAATAAGCATATACAATACTTGCATAAAATCCCTCATAATTTTGGATATAATTATTTGTAAAGTTTTGATAAGCGATAGAGCTAAAAAGACTCTTTAGAGTAGATTCTAACTCATTTAAATTTGAATCCTCAAAAATATCATAAATCTTATCTGCAATTTTGCTTTTTTCAATTGGATTTGTCATTGTATTTAAGAGATAATCAAATAGAGAAACTTTTACTTCCATATTTGGAAAATCTAAAATATATTTAATTTTATTTCTTTTTGTTATCATCTCTTTAATTGTTAAGTATCCACTTTGAAACATTAAAGTCTCGATTGATAAATTTTCAATATCAAAGCTATTTATCAAACTCTTATCAGTCTCTAAATTTTCAAATTCAGGCAGATAATATTTTTTACTCTTTAATAGATTAATTAAAAATG
Organism: Campylobacteraceae bacterium; assembly: GCA_016744535.1. Lineage (GTDB taxonomy): Bacteria > Campylobacterota > Campylobacteria > Campylobacterales > BB28 > BB28. Next base: position 7,831 of record JADGEE010000046.1, on the reverse strand, counting down.
TAGGAGTTCCAGTCTCAAACCAATAGTTATCAAATAGTTTTTGATTTTCAATGAAAAGTAAAATATCAAAAGGGTTATAGACACTCTCACCCAAAAAATTATAACCGTTATACCAAAGTTTTAGTTTTTCCATATCTACATCTTGTAAATGCTCACTAAAACTCTCTTTTAAATCAACTTCTCTATATCCACAAATAGTTGCATATTTTGGATTTAAAGTTATATCTTCTAAATTATTAAGTCCACTAAATAAACTTACTTTTGAAAACTTAGTAACTCCAGTTAAAAAAACAAATTTGATATATTTATCACTTCCTTTGATAATAGAATAAAGATTTTTAAGCCCATCTCTCATCTCTTTTGCAATTTCAATATTTTCAATACTATCGAGTATTGGTTTGTCATACTCGTCAATTAAAATAACTACTTTTTGATTATATTTTTCATAAGCTTCTTGAATTAATTTTTTAAAACATCTTCTATCATAAACATCACTATCACAATTAACTTTTAATCTCTTCTCATTTTCTATTAAAATATCACTTATCATCTCATCTAAATCTTTTTTTGATTTTAAGACTCCATCTGTAAATGAGATATTAATAATTGGATATTTAATTTCAAAATCCCATTTATCATAAATATATAAATTTTTAAATAACTCTTTTTCTCCTGCAAAAATCGCTCTTAGAGTATCTAAAAACAGACTTTTACCAAATCTACGAGGGCGAGAGAGAAAATAATACTCTCCTTTATCTATTAAATGAAGTGCAATTTTAGTTTTATCTATATATATATAATTTTTACTTTTATCTCTAATTTTTTCAAATGTTTGGATTCCTATTGGTAGTTTTTTCATTAAAATACCTCTACTTTTATTTAATTAATCAAATATAGCATAAACAAACATAGCAATAGATATTTTTTTTAAGAGAGTATAGATATTGAAGTTTGTAAAGAGTGGAGAAGTTAAAAAAAACTTCTCTTATAAACAACCCTTAAAAAAAGATTTTCCTGGAGGTGGAGGTGCTTTCATTTCGAGGGCGTGAATTGTGTTAGTAGCTTCATCAATTTTACCAATCATTTTTACTTTATTTCTATTAGTAGCTTCATCAAGTTCATATCTTGGTAAATTACTAGTTAATTTAATATTATAATATTTTCCCTCATCGTGAACAAATAGAACTAACTCTTCTGTTTCAGGCTCACCTGTCTCCCATTTTTGGAAACACTCACCCTCACCACAAAAATAACTCTCTAATCTACAACTTGAAAAATATCCTCTTTCAGCACACCATTTAGTAGTTAAAAATCCCTCTTTTTTACCTTCATTAGCATTTGCAACAACACTAAGTAAAAGTGTGATTAAAACTGCTATTAATTTTTTCATTTTTTAACCTCCTCTTTTAGAGTTTCAAGAAATGAAACCATATCATTTACACTTTTTTCATCCATCCAATCATATGGAGGCATAGCAGATATTCTTTCACCCTTTTCATCTAAATTATACCAAGCATAATTTTTATGTGCATTTCTATTATAGCCTGGAACGACAACAGCACTAGGATTTAGAATTGATTCTCTTAAGTAAGCAGTAGTTGAGTATCCACCAATATTACTTAAATTTGGAGCCATATAAGGCATTCCATTGTCATTGCCTTTGAAGCTATGACAAGCAGTACAATTTTCTGTTACTAATTTTTTTCCATTAGTTGCGTCACCACTTGATTTTATACTCATTTTTTCTACAAATTTTTCTCCACCACTTTTTCCAATAAGTTTTACAGGTATCCAAGTAGAGAGTTGTTTTAGTCCATCTCTTCCCATTTTTTCACCATCCCATACAGCAAAAGCAACAGGAATTGCACCTTTATCTAAATTTAAATAACTATCTGTTAAAGGTCTTGTAAAAGTACCTTCCCACTTATTATTCGAGAAAGTCATTGAAGCTTTAAAGTTTATAGAATCATCTTTGATTTGTGTCATACTTCTAAAGCCCTGTGAAATAAAACTTCTCTGATAAGCTACATTACCGAGTTCAACTACTTGTTTATCAAACTTTTTTAACTCATCTTCAAAGTAAGGCGAATTATCTCTATTTACTTGATGGGCTATATCTCCATTTCCATTTGGCTCACATAGTGATTTATAAGCTTTTTGGAGATGTACTATAACTGCTCTATCTTTACTTCCCATACCGATGTAAGGAAGTTTATTTGTGTCTGAAAAGTTTTGAGGGAATTGAAGTGCAAATCCATCAGCATAAGAGTTTGTAGAATCATTTGAATACACATTTTTACTTGCATCAGCCCAAACTACTTTAAATGCAATATTTTTGTTATTATAAATTGCACCTATTTTTACTTTTTTAGCTAAATTTGCACTATTTAAAGCATTTGCTTTTTTATCATTTAATTTAATAGTTGTTTGAGGGTAAAGCTCGATATCCGTAAAATTTGCCATTTTCCAAACAGGAGAGTTACTATCAATACCATCTAAATTACCACTATACTTAATTGCCATAATATAATTTGATGCAACAGCAGAGCTTAAAGCTCCAGCTATTATTAAACTAGTTAATTTTTTCATATTAATGCACCGCCTTAAACGATGTGAATTTTGCTGTGTTTTTACCTAATAGGTATCTTTCATCAACAGGTTTTAATGAATTATCGTGATGATGATAATAATTTCCATCTAATCTAAACATCTCTTGTTGTTTAAATGAAATTAAAATATCAAGTAGTTCACTCTCACCACTCTCTTTTCTTTTAGACATTTCATCTCTTAAATTTTTAACTACGCCGTGAACGTCAGGACCAAATAGTTTTTCAAGCTCTTCTTTAGGAATTCTATCACTTCCCTCAATAATTTTACCATCTTTATCAAATTTAGCTGGAGATGCTACTGGTGGTACATAGAATATATTTGGTTCAGTTCCATAATCACTTCTTAATGGAAGTGCTACTTTATATTTATGAACCAATTTATGAACTTGTGAATCCTCATCATCTAAGAAACCAACAAATCTAATTCTACCAACACATTGTTGTGCACAAGCTGGTGGTAATCCTTTTTCAACTCTAGGAAAACATAAAATACATTTTTCACTTTTTGAAATTTTTGGATTAAAATAGATTTTTTTGTAAGGACACCCAGCGATACAATATCTATATCCTTGACATCTATCTAAATCTACTAAAACAACTCCATCTTGCTCTCTTTTAAAGATTGCATCTCTAGGACACGCACTTAAACATCCAGGGTTTGAGCAGTGATTACAAATTCTTGGAATATAGAAGAAATAGTTATCATTTGGAAAATCTCCTGCCCCCTCATCTTCATCCCAGTTTGGTCCCCAAGTTGGTTCAACATTTGGTTTAAACTGTTTTCCCAATGCTAACTCATCATAATTATAATCCCAAGGAATTCCGTAATCTGCTTCTAAATCAGGAATTACTCCCTCTTGCAAATCACCAGCAGCATCAAATCCACCGCCAGAGCTTTGCCATTTTTTAGGGTAGCCCTCTCCTGGGTAAGTCTCAACATTATTCCAATACATATACTCACGACCATTTCTATTAGTCCATTGAGTTTTACAAGCAACAGTACAAGTTTGACAACCAATACATTTGTTTAAATCCATTACCATTGCTAATTGTCTTTTTGACATATACTTCTCCTACTTATGCTTTTTTAATATCTACTGAACCATCATACGCATACTGGTTACCATCCCATAGACCACCAAATTTTAAGTGACCCCAACCATCTGCCATCTCTAATAAGTTAAGTGCAGTTGGCACAACTTCATTATGTCCTTTTTGGTCTCTATACATATAAGGTTCCCAACCGTGTTCCATTACAATACCATCTTGTGGTGCTGAAGTTGAAACTTTTGCCATTGCAAAAAAGTGTCCAATTGAGTTATAAACTTTTACTTCATCTCCATCTTTAATACCCTTAATCATAGCAATATCAGGGTTTATCTGAACATAAGGTTTACCTCTTTGTAGTCTCTGTAGAGTTCTACTTGTTTTATAATTTGAGTGAATTGACCATCTAGCGTGAGGTGTCATCATAACAAATGGAAATCTATCTTTTGGCGTAATAGATTTAAGTGCAGTATTTGTATTTGCACCGAGTTTAATCCAAATATCGTGATCAACATAGAATGTTTGTCTTCCACTAATTGTCTCAAATCTGTGCATTTTAAATAGATGATCTTCCATAGAGTTAAATGGTCTATCTGCATATAGAGGTGAGTTTGTAGCAGCTTTTTCATTTAATTGTAAGAAACCACCAGTTTTATACATTTTTTCAATTGTATATGGTTCATACTGTTCACATTTTTCAAGTGCTGCTTCGACAGCTTGTTTATCAGTTCCTAAATATGGTTCCATCTCCATCTCTGATTCTTCATCAGTATTTGTATACTCTTGATGGAAGATACTTAAATCTCTAAATCCGACACCTTTTTTAGTATGAGTCTCATCTGGAACTTTTGCTTTAGCAATATTTTCAGGTCTATTTGCAATCTCTTCAAGTTTTTTTGCAATTAATGAAAACATAGCCCACTCATCCATAGCTTCACCGACTGGTTTTAAGTTTGCAGGAGGTTGTGCTAAGTTTGTAAATCTATGATATCCTGGAGATGTTCTAATATCCCAAACTTCATAGTGAGCTTTTGCAGGAAGAACTAAATCAGCATAAACAGCAGTTTCACTCATTCTATAATCAATATAAGTAAAATATTCCATTTTCTTTAAAAATGCTTGTCTGTAATCTTTACCTTTAGTTCTTCTGAATCTTGAGTCTGCAATGATAATTCCAACTTCTGGTGACCAGTGAGGTTTAGCACCTTTCTTTTTACCATCAGATCCTTCAGCCAACATAGATTCAACAATTTTGATGTATTCATCTTTAGAAATTCCACCATCGCCTTTATCAGTAGCTCTTCTTACATCTTTATCATTGAAATACTTTTTAAAAGTTTTCATTCCATCACCGAAAACAAAATCACCAACAAATCCTGAACCAAATCTAGGTTTATATTTACCACTAAATCCACCTAATGCACCAAGTCCAGTAAGTTGAAATTCATTTTCAGTGTTAAGTCCACCATAAGGCCCTAGTCTTCCAGTTAATCCACAAATTGAAGCGATATTCCAAAGATTTAAGATACCATTAAAGTATTTATTTAGACTAAATCCAGTTGTAATTTCAACAACTTTAGGTTTAGCAATATCAATAGCTAACTGTTTTACAACAGATGGATGTACACCAGTTTCTTCTTGTGTTGCTTCAGGTGAAAATCTTTTAATGTTCTCTTTTAGCATTTCAAAAGCCGTCGTAACTTTCACAGTTTTACCGCTATGAAGATGAATTTCCCATTCGCCCTCTAATGCTGGTTTAATTTTGAAATCTGTAAGTCTTATAGTTTTATTTTCACTTCCTTCAGTTCCTGGCATAAGAGCTATTGAGTTAGTTGTCTCATTCCAACAATAAAACTCCTCTTCCCATTTATGATTTCCGTGTCCCTCAACATCACTTCTTCTAATTAATTTTTTAGTCTCTACATCAACTAAAAATGGTAAATCTGTATATATTTTAATAAATTCAGGCTTATATAGTTTTTGCTCAAAAATTTCATAAATTACGCTTGTAGCTAATGCGTTATCACTTCCAGCTTTAATTGGAATCCAAACATCCGCAGATTTTGCAGTTCCGTTAAATTCAGGAGTAATTACAATAATTTTTGCACCATTGTATTTACCTTCCCAAACAAAGTGAGCATCAGGAATTCTTGAAACAGATGGATTTGCACCCCACATAACAGCAGTATCAACCGAATACATAAAGTCATAAGTACAACCAAGGTTTCCCTCACCATAAGCAACAGAAGCACCACTAAACATATCACCTAGATATGAAGATGGATAAGTTCTAACAGCACCTAATTGTGTACCAAATCTTAAAGTAGAAGGTCTTCTACCCTCTGTTAATAGACCAGTTCCAGGTTGAACTAAAAGTTTTCCAGGACCTTTTTCTGGGTCTGTCATTACATCAAATACTTTTTGTGCAACTTCACCCGCTGCATCATCCCAACTGATTCTTTTCCATTTTCCTTCGCCTCTCTCGCCAACTCTCTTCATAGGGTATAAAATTCTATCTTTTTCATACATAACTTGAGAGTGCTGAACACCTTTATTACAACCTCTTGGGTTAAAATCAGGAATTTTAGCATTAATTGAAGGGTATCTTGCAGATTGATTTTCTCTTGTAATTACACCATTATGTGACCAAACTTCCCAAGCACAGTTTCCTTGACAATTTACACAGTGATATGCAAATCCGTGTTCCTCTTTTTTACCATAAGTAAAAGAGAATTCATCTCTATACATTGATTCTGTATAGTTTGTGTTTGGATAATCGTGTTTACCATTTTCAACACTCATTGGAGCTGTTTTTGCAAATAGATAACTCTGAGATGCAACCATAGTAGCAGTTACACCTGAAAGTTTTAAAAAGTCTCTTCTATTGTTTACCATTATTTTACTCCCTATTATCTTCTAATTGGTAAGTTCATATCATTACCCCACTCATCCCAACTACCAGTATAGACTTTAAGATTAGGATATCCTAGTAACTCTAGGGCTGCTATAATTTCTGTACTTCTTCCAGCACCAACATGACAATAAGCATAAATTGTTTTATCTTTTGTTACACCATATTTATCAAATACTTTTTGCATCTCTTCTTTTGATTTAAAAGATAATCTTTTTTCAAAATCAGTGATATTTTTCCACTCAAGAAATGTAGAACCTGGTATATGACCACCTCTTGCAACATTATCAAGTTTTCTCTCACCGATAATTTCAGTCATTCCTCTTGAATCAATTACAATATACTTACTATCATCACCGTTAGCTAAGATATCTTGAACTGCGTGAACCATCTCTTCTTTACTAGCTATATAATCATAATCAATTTTTTTAGGGTCAATATGATACTTAGCGTTCAATTCAGGCTCTTTACCTTTTTGAATAAGTAAATTTTTCTCTTGTGCTTTTAATTTTTTCTTAAATTCTTTATCTTTAGCTTTGAGTTCAGCAATTAAAGCATCATTTTTAGGTTCAGCTTTTTTAGCTTTTTTTAAAGCTTTTTTATTTACTTTTTTTTCTGCTTTTATCTCATCATAAATTTTCTGTTCAGGGTCAATAGCTTTAATAGCACTTCTCCCACCATTTAAAACTTTAACATTTTTATGTCCAAAACTTTTAAAATAAGCATAAACACCAGTTGCATTTGGCCCTCTAAAATCATCATAAGCGATAACTAAAGTATCATTAGAAATACCTTTTGAAGAGATGTACTCCTCAGCTTCTTCTGGACACATAAACAGTGGTGCACAGTGCATATGACCTACAATATCTGCATGATGCAAATGGTGAGCTCCCATCTCTACAGAGCCTTTAATATGTCCTAACTCGTAAACATCAGGATTATCTCCCATTGCAAACATAACATTTGGCTTTCCAATTAGTTTAATTGCTTCCTCTGCTGAAATCAATATATCATCATTTCCAGTAGCTTGTGCATTAAATGCAAGGATAGCAGCTAAACTGATTCCTTTTAGCCATTTATTCATATACTCTCCTTTCGATAATTGTCCTCAATTTTAATAAAGTTTTTACAATAATTTAACTATTAAAACTACATAAATAAGGCACATTTTTAGCAAATACATTATAGTTTGTAAAATCTTAATATCCCTTAAAATAATAATAGAGTGTATTTATTATTTTAATAAATAACTATTATTATATCC
>JADGEE010000144.1 GCA_016744535.1 Campylobacteraceae bacterium | reverse complement strand
AAATAATTTTTAAGTTCTTTTTCTAAAGTTATTACATTTTTCATATGTTAATTATAGCAATTTTTCACATAAATAAAATTTATAGGCGTGTAGTGAGAAAATTAACAAAGGATTGGAATATGATAACCACACCAACAAAAGATGATATAAATGTTTCTATATTTAATAAAGTTTGGAGTTTTAAAAATAATGAGTGGATTTTAAATCCCAAAGAGATTAACATAGGTAGTGCTTTTTGGATAAAAGAGTAAAAAAACTCAAAATTATAGACTTTTTAATTCTCTTTCCTCTGTCTTTAAAGAAAAAATATAAAATATCTATAGAAATAAAAATTTATTAAAATCACTTTTTATTAACTTCAAATTTGTTATTAGTTATCATTCGAGAATTAAAATTTTAATTTTACAAGGATATACAGCAATGCCACAAACACTAAGAGTTATTAAGAGAAATGGTCGAATTGAGATACTTGATATTACAAAAATACATAAATATACTTCGACAGCAACTGATGGAATTGAGGGAGTCAGTCAAAGTGAACTTGAAGTTGATGCGAAGATTCAATTTCGTGACCAGATAACCACAGCTGAAATTCAACAAACTTTAATTCAAACAGCAGTTAGCAAAATAGATGTTGATAAACCAAATTGGACATATGTTGGTGCGAGACTATTTTTATATGATTTATACCATAAAGTAAATCATTTTACAGGTTATGATACTCTTAATAATTATTTTGAGAAAGTTCAAAAAGAGGATAGAGTTGTAAAAGGTTTAAAAGAGAAATATAATTTAAATGAATTAAATGACTATATTAAACCAGAGAGAGACCTACAATTTAATTATCTTGGAATAAAAACACTATATGATAGATATTTAATAAAAGATAGAGATAATATTCCAATAGAGTTGCCTCAACATATGTTTATGGCAATTGCTATGTTTTTAGCACAAAATGAAGAGAATCCAAATAAGTGGGCTAAGAAATTTTATGATTTACTCTCTAAATTTGAAGTTATGGTAGCAACTCCAACACTAAGTAATGCTAGAACTCCTAGACATCAACTTAGTAGCTGTTATGTAGGAAGTTCACCTGACAATATAGAAGGAATTTTTGATAGTTTTAAAGAGATGGCACTACTTTCTAAATATGGTGGTGGAATTGGTTGGGATTGGTCAAAAGTAAGAGGAATGGGAAGTTATATTGATAATCATAAAAATGCTGCTGGAGGAGTTGTCCCTTGGATGAGAATTACAAATGATATAGCAATTGCAGTGGATCAATTGGGTACTAGAAAAGGAGCAATTTCTGTATATTTAGAGACTTGGCATATTGATGTTTCTGACTTTTTGGATTTAAAGAAAAACGCAGGTGAAGAGAGAAGAAGAGCCCACGACTTATTCCCTGCCTTATGGATTTCAGATTTATTTATGACAAGAGTTGAGAGAGATGAGATCTGGACACTCTTTGACCCTTATGAGACAAAAGATTTAACAGAAGTTTATGGTGAAGAGTTTGAAAAAAAATATAAAGAGTATGAAGCAAGAGAAGATATTGCAAAAGATGTAATAAAAGCAAAAGATTTATGGAAAAAAATACTTATAAGTTATTTTGAAACTGGAAGCCCATTTTTATGTTTTAAAGATAATGCAAATAAAATTAATCCAAATGCACACTCTGGAATCATTAGAAGTAGTAATTTATGCACAGAAATTTATCAAAATACAGCACCAAATCACTATAAAGTTAAAGTTGAATTTGAAGATGGCTCATTTGAGTATTTTGAAGAGAATAAAAAAATTAAAACTGATTTAGGAGTAGAAAAAAGTGCTCAAAAGATAACAGCATTAGATTCACTTAATTCTAAAAAAGTCTTTTTTGTAGAGAAAACAAAAGTAGACGGAGCAACAGCTGTTTGTAATTTAGCAAGTATAAATTTAAGTAAAATTAATACTCGTGAGGATATAGAGAGAGTAGTTCCAACAGCTATTAGAATGCTTGATAATGTAATTGATTTAAATTTCTATCCAGTTAGAAAAACTAAAGTTACAAATTCTAAAACTCGTGCAATAGGACTTGGTGTTATGGGCGAAGCTCAAATGTTAGCTGAATCTAATATCGAGTGGGGAAGTAGTGAGCATTTAATTAGAGTTGATGAAATTATGGAAAGCGTTAGTTTTAATGCAATAAAAGCATCTATGGAAATATCAAAAGATAAAGGAAGTTATTTAGATTTTAAAGGCTCAAATTGGTCTAAAGGAATTTTCCCAATAGATTTAGCAAGTAAAGAGGCTAAAAGATTAGTTAGAGATGGTCTATTTGATGAGTATTATGATTGGAATAAATTAAGAGAAGATGTAAAAACTAATGGAATGAGAAATGGCTACTTGATGGCAATTGCTCCAACTAGTTCAATCTCTATTTTAGCAGGAACAACACAAACAATTGAGCCAGTTTATAAACGAAAATGGTTTGAAGAAAATTTAAGTGGATTAATACCTGTTGTAGTTCCAAATTTAAGTCCAGATAATTGGCAATATTACACTCCAGCTTATGAGTTAAATCAATTAGATTTGGTAAAAGTTGCGGCTATTCGTCAAAAATGGATTGACCAAGGACAAAGTTTAAATATTTTTATTTCACTTGATAAAGCAAGTGCTAAATATTTAAATGACATCTATATGACTGCGTGGAAATTAGGACTTAAAGGGACATATTACTTAAGAAGTCAATCACCTGAAGCTAGTAGCGATGTAATGGATAGAGAGATAGAGTGTGATAGTTGCCAGTAAAAGTTTTAAAGAACTCTATTTAAAAGATGATATGGAATCGATTTTCCAAACTCCTCTTTTTCTATTACTACTTTTAAATTATGAGTTTTCATCATAAGTTTAATTATCTCATTTGGAAATTTAGAAAAATAGTTTCCGTTTAAATATAGATACTCTAAATTAATTAAATTCTCTATTGTAAATGGAAGTTCGGTTAATCTATTATAAGAGACATCTAACTCTTTTAAATTTTTTAATTTTCCTATCTCTAAAGGTAAATTTTTAAGTTCATTTATACTTAAGTTTAATTTTTCTAAATTTAATAAATTATTCACTTTTGAAGTTAAATTTTTTAATTTATTACTACTTAAATTTAAATCTATCAAATTTTCATTTAAATCAAAAATATACTCTAAATTGTTATTTGATAAATCTAAAATTTTTAAATTATTACTTTTTATTAAATATGTCTCTATACTATTATTATTTAAAACTAACTTTTCTAAACTATCTATTGACTGTAAAAATTTTACTGAAGTAATACTATTTTTACTTAAATTTAACTCTTTTAACTCTTTTAAATTATATATATCATTTGGAAGTTCAATATAGATTGATGAGTTATTACCAATATCTATAATATTTAATTTTTTTAAATTAATTAAACTTGGAAGTCTTAGTAAATTAAAGTTTCCTCTAATTTTTAACTCTTTTAAAGATGTAAAATTATCGATTAAGTGTTGAGGTATTTTAGTTAATTTTGAATCTATAAGTTCAAATGAATTTAAAATCAAAAGTTTTAACTCTTCTGGAAGAGAATTAATAGTTGAGAGTTTTAAATTTTTGATTTTATTTAAATGATTAATATTAATTCCATTTTCATAAAACCATTTTATTAATCTCTCTTTTTGTGCATCAAATTTATCTAACGAATTTATCTCTAAATTACTCTCATTTAAATTTAATTTTATATCTATTAGCTCATCAAAATCTAGTGAAAAATCGATAGTTAAAATAGTTAAATTTTTACCTGTTATAAATTTTTCAACTCTATTTTCAACTTTAGTACTATTTGGGACTATTAAATATCCATTTATATTTTTTAAACTCATATATATATACATATCATTTAATTCATCAAAACTTTTAAAGTTGAATTTACACTCTACTATATCTCTACTATTTTTGAGAGTTAAAACTTCTATAAATTTTTCATCAAAAATAGATAGCTTTTGATGTTTAAATAAAATAGAATTTCGTTTAAGTAGATAAGTAAAAAATATTTTAAATAGATAATCCATATCATAAGTAACACTCCAGTAATTTTTTTTATTATTATAAAAATCTAAATACTCTTTTATGATAAATTTCAGTTGAATTAAAAGAGTTTTAAATGGATTGCTTTCTATAATTACCTCATCAAATAAATCTAAATTTAAATTTATTAATTGAATGTTTTTTAATAAATTAAGTAAATCATCCAACATAAATTGTGTAAGATATGAGTTAATTTCTCTTTTAGATAATATATATAT
>JADGEE010000143.1 GCA_016744535.1 Campylobacteraceae bacterium | reverse complement strand
AATTTACTATTCTTAAATAGCTCTACAAAATCTTCATATAAATTTTTATACTCAGCTATTTTTTTTTGAATATGATATTGAATTGTTCTTAGAGTTACTCCTATTACTCTTGCTATTTTTCTTAGTTCCATTTATTTTTAGCTTATTTAGTCAGTGCCCTTTCTCTTTGTACTCATTTTTTTATCCCTACATTTTGTATTTTATTCTAACATTTGGAATAAGAATACTCAATTAATTAGTTTGATTTTCTAGGGACATTATATTATAAAAATAACTAAAATTGAATTAGTATCGTATTTGAGTAATTTTTCCATAAATAAATTTTAGATAGTATATAATGATTTTTATATTTTTTAGAAAAGGATTATAAATTGAGTTTTTTAAATAAAATGACCGTGAGTAAACAAATTCTCTTAATTGTGTCTTTACCGCTGTTCTTGGTAATAATTTTAACTTATCAGATTTTTAGTACAAATTATGACACTTTTGTAGATGTGAAAAAGTTAAAAGTTGGAGTTGAGCTTAGTATTAGAGCAACTAATGTAGTTCACGAATTACAAAAAGAGAGAGGATTAACTGCTGGTTTTTTAGCTTCAAAAGGTAAAAAATTTAATAGTGATTTAAATAGACAGAGAGAAATGACTAATCAAAAAATAAAACTATTTTTTGATTATTATAATGGTGTTAATATAAATGTGTTTATGCAAGAGTTTCAAAACTCTATAAATAGTGGAATAAGTTCTCTTAAAAAGTTAGATTCTATTAGAAGTAATATTAGTAGATTAAATATATCTCTAAAAGATGCAATTACTTTTTATACTAGTAGTAATAAATTTTTCCTTGATACTATGAGTATGATTGCAAATGAGAGTAGAAATTTAACTCTAACTGCAAAAGTAAATGCTTTAAGTTATTTTTTAAATGCTAAGGAGAAAGCTGGAATTGAGAGAGCTGTTGTAAATGGAATACTCTCAAAAAATTCTAATATTGATAACAATACATTTTTAAAATGGAATAGTTTATATTTTGGACAGAATTTTTTGCTTGAAACATTTAATAGTTTTGCTGATAGTAATACTAAGTCATTTTTTGAGCAAACTTTTAAAGGTGACGCTGTTAATGAAGTTAATAAAATTAGAGAAGTTATAAAGAAGAAAGCAAACTTTGGAGAGTTTGGAATTGAGCCTAATTTTTGGTTTAAAATGTCTACTAAAAGAATCGATCTATTAAGAGAAGTTGCACTATTTCAAAAGAGAGATTCTTCTAAACTAATAGATGATTTAATATCTGAAAATTTAAATAACTTGATAACTTATACTTCAATTATATTGATAATTTTAATAATGATTTTTATTGCAGTATTTTTTATATCAAAAAAATTAACTTCAACTCTTAAAAATTCAATTGCTAGTATTGATGATATAAATCACCAATTAGCTAACACTTCAGGGCAAATATCATCTTTTTCAACATTACTAGCAGAGGGTGCTACAAGTCAAGCCAGTTCTGTTGAAGAAGTTAGTGCTTCAATTGAAGAATCAACTGCTTTAATTAACGAAAATGTAAAAAATTCAAAAAATGCTGTGGGCTTAGCAAATTCAACAAATAATCTAGTTCAAAATGAGAGTGAAAAGATTAATGAGATGGTTAATTCTATTAATCAAGTAAATTCATCTTCAGAACAAATTGCTAAAATTATAAAAGTTATAGATGAAATTGCATTTCAAACAAATCTCTTAGCACTAAATGCAGCTGTTGAAGCCGCTAGGGCAGGTGAACACGGATTAGGATTTGCAGTTGTTGCTGAAGAGGTTAAAAGTTTAGCTACTCGCTCTTCAAAGGCTGCACACGAAACAGCAGGAATTATAAGTGAATCAATTGAACATATTAAAAGTGCAAATAGTGCTGTAAAAGAGACTAAAGAGTCTTTTAGTAACATCTCTATAAATATTGATGAAGTTGCAAAATTAATTACTAATATTACAGATGCAACGACAGAACAAGCCGAAGGAATGGGACAAGTTGCACTTGCTATGAGTGAAATTGATACAACAATTCAACAAAATGCAGCAAGTGCTGAAGAGAGTGCGGCTGGAACTGAAGAGTTAAATGCTCAAATTCAAACAATGTTACAAATTGTAGAGAATTTAGCAATATTAGTTAAGGGTTAAAGTTGGATTGTAAACACTTTGGAAGTTGTGGAAGTTGCAAATATGATAATTATGAAGAACAATTTCAATTAAAAAAGGAGAAAATAAATATTGAGTTTAAAAATTTTTTTAATGAAGAGATAGAGACTTTTACTTCACCTAAATTACACTTTCGCTCTCGTGGAGAGTTTAGAATATTTCACAATGATAGTGAGATATCTTATGCAATGTTTAATGAAAATAAAAAACTTGTATTAATTAATGAGTGCAAAATTGTAACTAAAAGTATTTCTGAATTAATGCCAAAAATTTTAAATGAACTTCAAAAAAATGAAATTTTAAACTTTAAATTATTTGGAATAGAATTTTTAAATAGTGTAGATGATATGTTAGTAACCCTTATTTATCATAGAAAATTAGAGGATGATTGGATAGAGTTAGCAAAAGAGTTAGAGTTAAAATTTAATATAAATATAATTGGAAGAAGTAAAAAACAAAAAATTATTTTAAGTAAAGATTTTATAAACTCAGAGTTAAATTTAGGTAAAACTTTTAAATATAAATTTTATGAGGGGGGATTTACTCAACCAAACTCATATATTAATAAAAGTATGATAGAGTGGGTTTTATCAAGTATAAATTCAAATAGAGATTTACTTGAATTATATTGTGGTGCAGGAAACTTTACTCTACCTCTCTCTACTAAATTTAATCGTGTATTAGCCACAGAAATTAGTAAAACTTCAATTAAATCAGCATTAGAAAATGTTAAATTAAACTCTATTAATAATATTGATTTCATTAGACTTAGTGCAGAAGAGTTTGTAGAGGCTATTAATGGTGTTAGAGAATTTAATAGATTAAAAGAGAAAAATATTGATTTAAATAGTTATAATTTTTCAACTATTTTTTTAGACCCTCCTCGTGCTGGACTTAATTATACTACAAGAGATTTGGCTAAGAATTATGAAAATATAATTTATATCTCTTGTAATCCAATTACACTAAAGAGAGATTTGACAGAGTTACTTAAAACTCATTCAATTCAAAAATTTGCAATGTTTGACCAATTTCCATATACAAATCATATTGAATCTGGAATTATTCTAAAGATAAATAATCTCTAACCTAAAACCCAAAACCTCTTAATATTTGATTAGGGTTGTTAATATACTTCTAAAGCAAATAAAATATTTGCACAAACTAAACTACTTATTAACATTTTTTTCATTATTTCTCCTCTATAAAACTTAATATTTAATCATACAAAAGAGAAGTGATAAAAAAGTAATTTATATATAAATCAAAACTTAAATTTATATATGTTATGATTTATATATATATTTAAGGAACTTTTATAAATTATGAATTCAAAAGAGATTATAAAAAAATTATCAATTTTGTATATTGAAGATGATATTGAAGTTAAAAAAGATATAATAGAATTATTAAAAGTTATGTTTAAAATAGTTTATCAAGCAGATAATGGTTTAGATGGATTTGACATCTATAATGAAAAATCACCTGACATTATATTGACTGATATTGATATGCCTAAAATGAATGGAATAGATTTCATAAAAGAGGTTAGAAAAAATGATAATAATACGCAGATTATTATTATAAGTTCTTATGATGATAAAAAATACCTGTATGAAGCAGTTAAATTAAAATTAGAAGATTATATTTTAAAACCATTCTCTTATAAAAAATTCTTAAATGCCTTAGAAAATGTTATACAAAAATTATCTAAAGATAAAAATTATAATATAAAACTCTTAAATAATTTAATTTATGAACCTAGAAATGGGATTATTAAAAGTGATGACTTAAAAAAGTATTTAACGAATCAAGAAAAACTTATGTTAGATTTATTATTAGAGGATAGAGGTTTATTTATAAACTATGAAATTATAGAAAATAGGATATGGAAAGATAAAGAGATGAGTAAAGATTCTTTAAAAACACTTATAAATAGATTAAAAAATAAATTAGGTAAAAATTCTATAAATGCTAAATTAGGGTTTGGTTATAAACTAAATATATGAGAATAATTTTTTTAATAATACTTGTGTTAATTCAATTAAATGCTTATGAGATTTATGAAGATAAAGAATCTAATTTAAGCATAAATAATATTTTAAAAACAAAATTTATAAAAAGAGATAGTTTAAACTTT
>JADGEE010000045.1 GCA_016744535.1 Campylobacteraceae bacterium | reverse complement strand
TAAGTGATAATACCTTTTAAATCTGTTGAAGAAGTAATAACATTCTCATCTATTAATTGAGTATATTTTTTAAGTTTTTTATTTTTATCTTTTAACTCTTTTGTTTTTTCATCTACTTTTTTTTCGAGACTATTTGAAAAATTTTCTATATCTTGTTTTTGTTCTTCTAATGTTGAGGTTTGCTCTTTTAATAAATCAATATTATTTGATATTTCACTTCCCATCTCATTAAAATTTTCAGCTAATAAACCTATCTCATTACTTGAATTTATCTCTATTTTAGTTTCAAACTTACCTCTACTAAACTCTTTTACACCGTAAGATAATTTTGCTATTGGTTTAGTTATAGATTTTGTTGCAAGATATATAATAGCCATTAACAATAAAATTATAAGCATAGAAATCATAATAATAGTATTTTCCAATTTATATAAACTTTCAAAAATTTCATTTTTATCTATCTTAACAACCATTCCCCACCTAAAAGATGGAATATATTGCCAAGTAGCAATAGTCTCTTTTAATCTATAATCTATACTATCTTTACTTCCAGTTTTTCCATCTATGGCATTAAAAATTGGACTTTGCTCAATTAAATCTTGATTAATTAAAGTAAATGCTGAATTTGGATTATGTCTAAGTGGGGCTACAAAAATATAATCATTTTTATATTTAGCACCAACTACAATTTCACCACTTTCACCAAGTCCAGTATATTCGTGAATAATTTCATATAATTTATCATTATTGATTTGAAGTGCAATAACACCTAATAATTTATTGCCTTTAAAAATTGGATAAGCAATAAAAGAGGCATATCTATTTGAAGGTTCATAAAATTCAAAACTACTAATTTCTGGATTTAATTTCACTAAGGCATTTTTAAACACTTTAGATAAAGAAGTATTTTTATATTTTCCTCTCTTTAAGTTTGTATATAAAGCATTCTCTTTTGCCACACTAAATATTATATCACCATCTGTATTTATTAAAAAAGCGTTATAATATCCACTTTTTCTGATATATTTAACTAAAAGTTTATTTAAATTATTTTCAGTTTCTGATTTCATATTTTCAAAAAAATTTATATCAATATCTAAAATAAATTCCATCTCATCAGCTAATGTAGCAACATCTTTTTTTATTTTTATTGCATAAGCATCAATTGCACTCGCTTTATTTTTAGCAATAACCTTTAAATTTTCTAATGTTTTAGACTGTATATTATCTTTAAAACTTAAATATGTAAAAAATTGTAAAGATATAGGCATAATTAAAATAATTAAAAACCAAAATATAATTTGGTGATTTAGTTTGTAATGTTGAATTAGTTTCACAGTTACTCCTTTTTATATTTTTCATTATATTATTGTGTAGATAAAACTCTATATAATTTAAGATAAAAAAGAGGAAAAGATATTAAGCAAATTGAGGAATAAATTTTGCTAACTTTTCAGTTTCCCTATCTTTTTTATCTTTTTTTGCTTTTAAGTAGGGTTTTTCATCGTTCCCAGCTATGTATTTTATATTTTTATCACTTAAATGGGAAACTCTTGTCACTTCTTTTAATTGATTTGATTTTCCAAAAACTAAATCTAATTCACCTTGAGAAAAATCACTACTACTTCTTAATATTTTCTCTAGTTTAACTCTGCTTGTCTCATAAATATTACTAGCACTTAACATTATTGCAATTTTTTGATATATGATTTTTTTCTGTTTTTCTACTTTTCTTATTTGAACTCTTTTATTATAATCTTTACTCATAACTTCTGCTAACATAATAACTCCTTTAATTATATTTAGAATAGCTGTAAACAAAAACTATACCAAGTTTAATCGTAACTCAATAGAAATTTTATTTTATTAAACTTCTAATAATTTAATAAAATAGAGTAAAAATATGAGAAAAAAAATTAAAATACCAACAATTCAAGAGTTGAGATTAAATGAAAAAATATATTATAAAGAGAGTCGTTCTATATCAGAGAGATGGCAAGATAAAAGACTTTATGGATTAAAAGATAAAGTTTTAGATACAAGTAGAATCCTTATAACTGATAAATATGGTTATTGTATTTATGCAAGTGAAAATTTTTTGACATTATATGAATTAAACATAGAAAATATTTTCAATAAAAAATTATCTATTATAAAAAGTACTTTTCATAATCATAAATTTTATAAAAAACTTTGGGATAGTATATCTGATAAAAGTATTTGGAGTGGGGATATAGTAAATGTTACATCATCTGGTGATATTATATTTCATAAATTAACAATTGAACCCATATTAGATGAAAATAATGAAATAGAATATTTTGTAGCAAATTATAATGATGTTATCGAATATAATAAAGAGTTAAAGAAAAATATTAAAAAATTTTTAAACTCATCTTTTTTAGAACAATTTAAAGTAAAAGATGAAAAAAAATTAATTAAAGAGATAAAAAAAGAGGTAAAAAAAACTTTTTTAAAAGAGTATAGATTAAAATCAACACTGAAAAGACTTCTAAAACAGTCTCGTGATGATGTAAAAAAGAGAGATGAAATCATAAAAAAACAGTCTCGCTTAGCTGGAATGGGTGA
The DNA here is from genome assembly GCA_016744535.1 of Campylobacteraceae bacterium. Taxonomy (GTDB): domain Bacteria; phylum Campylobacterota; class Campylobacteria; order Campylobacterales; family BB28; genus BB28. Next base: position 19,413 of record JADGEE010000045.1, on the reverse strand, counting down.
AATGCTCTCCATTATCGCCCATCAATGGCGACAACCTTTGGCTTCTCTATCAGCAATTTTAATGCAGTTAAATATGCAACTCTCAATTAAACAATCCAAAATAGATACAGAAGTTAAACAATTATTTAGAGAAAAATTTGAATTTTCACAAGAGATTTTACAAAATTTATCTAAAACAGTTGAAGAGTTTAGAGAACTTTTAAATAAAGATAAAGTAAAAGAGAAATTTGATGTTAAGAGTATTTTAGAAAATTCATTAATTACATTAAATAGTTCATTTTCAGCTTATAATATAGAAGTAGAGATAAAAAATAGTAATAAATTGCCTTTAATAAATGGTTATCCCAATGAGTTAAAAGAGTGTTTTTTAAATTTATTAAATAATTCAAAACAAGCTATTGTTGAAAATGGTGTTAAAGGAAAAATTTTAATTACAATCTTAAAAGATGAAAATTCTACAAATAATAATAGGCTAATTATAAAAATTTTAGATAATGGAGGTGGAGTTTCAACTAAAATTAGTGAAAAGATATTTGAACCATATTTTAGTACAAAAGGAAAAAATGGTACAGGAACGGGTCTTTATATGGTCAAAATGGTAATAGAGCATCAAGGTGGAAATATTATATTTTATAATGAAAAATTAGGCGAATATGATGGGGCTTGTTTTGAAATTTCACTACCAATAAAAGGAAAATAGAGTGTACGATAATTTTGATATTTTATATAATAATTTAAGTTTAATTACAAATGAGCACAAAATATTTAAAGTGTTATATGCTGAAGATGATGATATTTTAAGAGAACAAGTTTTGTCTATTTTAAATGAGATATTTGGAAAAGATAATGTAATCTCTGCTGTAGATGGTGCTCAAGCATTAAAAAAATATAATCAAGAGAGACCAAATATGCTTATTTTGGATATTCAAATGCCAAAATTAAATGGTTTACAAGTTGTTGATGAGATAAGAAATATGGAGGAAACTAATGATATATCAATAGCTATGTTTACTGCTTTTAGTGATTTTAAATATTTATCTAAGGCATTAGAGTTAAATGTTGATGGATATATATTAAAACCATTAAATCAAGAGCAATTTTTAAACTTACTTTTAAAAATGAGTAAAAACTTATTAAATATTGTTTTAAGAAATAAGTATCAATCAATATTAGAAAAGACAAATTTAGAAATATCTAATAAAAATATAGAACTTGAAAACAAAATAATTGAATTAGAAAAAGAGAAGAGATACTCTTGTGCTAAAAATGCGATAATATCAAATGAGACTTTAACTAAACAGACAGTTATAAATAATTTTGACCCATCTTGGTTTAGACCTAGTGCTAGAGAAGTTAAAGAACCACTTAAATTTACAGCACTATTTTTATTAGATGATAAATATGAAGAGATAAAAGAGATTGTACAAGAGTTAGATAGTATTGTGCCAACAGTATGTAAAGATAAGATTTTTGCAATCAATGCTTATGCTAATCTACTTAAAAAAATATCTTCAATTTTAAGTACATTATATAATGAACTGATTGTAAATATAGTGAAAATTATTAATGAACTTATAGATAATATGCTAAAAAATAGAAATATTTTAGAAAGCAAAAAAGATAAAAGTTTAATGTCATATTTAGAATCTCTTCCACGAGATTTAACAGATTGGCTAAATATAATTACTGATTATGGAATCTATTCACAACAAGAGATATTTCAATCAGATATGTTAGTAATGGCTCTAAGGCAAGTTTCTACTTTTACACAAGAGGAAGATGAATTTGATTTAGATGATTTTTTCTTTTAAAATAATAAGGATTAGTAGTGTTAAAATTCAAATTTAAACCTATTGTAAATATCTATACAGGCGAAACTTATGCAATTGAAGTTTTAAATAATTATAAAGATAGAATTTTTAATAAAGTAGATAAAAAAGGAGTTTTTTTTAAATTATCTTTGCAATTACTTAAAAAAAAATTAAAATTATTTAAAAACTCAAAAGAGTTAAAAAATTTAAAATTTTTTCTTACACTAGATTATAGATTTCTTAAATCAAAAAATTTTAATATGAAAGATATTTTAAATATATTAAATAGTTTTGATATAAATTTGAATAATATCTACTTAAATGTTTCTAGTACAAATTATCAAAACATAGATATATATAATTATATTTTAATGTTTAAACACTATGGAATTAAAGTTGGAATAGATAATTTTGGAAATGGTGCTTCTGATTTTAAATTTCTTTATGAGGTAGAACCCGATTTTATTAGAGTAGATGAATTTTTTATAAATCAAATAAATAAGGATTTCAAAAAAAAATTAATACTTTCAAATTTAATAAATATTTTACACACTCTAGGAGTAAAAGTAATAGCTCCTAATATTCAAACTAAACAAGAATTTTTTTTAATAAAAGATTTAAATGTTGATTTAATAGAGGGAAATTTAATATCAGGAGAGTTAAATAGTGTTTCAAAAATAGAAAAGTTATATATGGCTATTAAAAATTTAAATAGAAAAGATTTAAGAAAAAAAGAGAAACTCTCCGATAAAAAATTAATTAAAGATAGAATAAAAAAAATAACACCACTATGTATTGAATCTCCTATTGTTGAAATATTTAATAGTTTTAAAAAGAATAGAGATAGAACATTTTTACCAATTATTGACATATCTTATGAGCCAATAGGAATGATTAGAGAGAGAGATTTAAAAGAGTATGTCTATTCATATTATGGTAAAGATTTACTTTTAAATAAATCTATTGGTAAATCTCTGATGGATTTCACTTCAAAATGTAGTATTGTTGATATTAATACAAGTCTCGAAAAAATTTTAGAAATTTTTTCAAATGATTATTCATCTGAAGGAATTATAATCACAAAAGAATCTAAGTATTTAGGTTTTTTAAGTGCAAAGTCACTTATTGAAATATTAAATGAAAAAAATTTAAATATCGCAAGAAATCAAAATCCTCTTACTAAATTAGCAGGAAATAACTCTATACACGACTATATTGAAAATATTTTTGAAGATAGAGAAGATGTATTTTTAATCTATTTTGATTTTGATAATTTTAAACCATATAATGATAAATATGGTTTTAGACAAGGCGATAGAATGATTTTACTATTTTCTGAACTTATGGAAAAAGAGTTAAATATATATAAGTCATTTTTAGGACATATTGGGGGAGATGATTTTTTTGTTGGACTTAAGGGAGTTGATTATGAAGAGGGATTAAATATAATAAAAGATATTTTAGAAAAATTTCAAAATAGTGCTAGAAATTTCTATTCAGATGAAGATAAAAAAAATAATTTTGTAATTTTAAAAGATAGAGAGGGAAATATAAAAACTTTTCCTCTCTTAACTGCTAGTGCTGTAATTGTATATATAAAAGAGGATAGTTTAAAATGCTCAATAGAAGAGATTAGCGATGTAATCGCAAAACATAAAAAAGTATCTAAATACTCACCTACAAAATTTGCTATAACTTCAATTAGAAAGTAAAATATCAATACTAAAACTCAAAGGTAAAAAATGATTTTAAGTATTGAGAGTAGTTGTGATGATAGTGCCATTGCAATTACAGATATAAAAACAAAAAAATTAATATTTCATAAAAAAATATCTCAAATTGAACACTCTGTTTATGGTGGAGTTGTACCTGAATTAGCAAGTCGGCTTCACGCAAAAGCACTTCCATTAATATTTGAGGATACAAAAGAGTATTTTAATCAATTAAAAGCAGTAGCAGTTACAAATGAACCTGGGCTTAGTGTTACTTTAATGGAAGGTGTAATGATGGCAAAAGCTATCGCTTTAGCTTTAGATATTCCATTAATTTCAATAAATCACTTAAAAGGTCATATCTATTCACTATTTATTGAAAAAGAGGAGATTTTCCCTCAACTTGTCTTATTAGTATCTGGTGGACATACTCAAGTTATAGAGGCTAATAGTTACTCTGAAATGAATCTCTTAGCAAATACACTTGATGATAGTTTTGGAGAGAGTTTTGATAAAGTTTCTAAAATGTTAGGTCTTGGCTATCCTGGGGGAAGTATAATAGAAAATTTAGCAAAAGATGGAGATGAGAATAGATTTTCCTTTCCAATTCCACTCTCACAATCACCTAAATTAGCTTTTAGTTTTTCAGGTCTTAAAAATGCTGTTAGACTTGAGATAGAAAGCTTAAAAGAGTTAAGTCTACAAGATAAGAGAGATATTTCAGCCTCATTTCAAAAAAGTGCATCAACTCATATTCTGCAAAAAGTGAAAAAAGTTTTTAAAAATAGAGAAGTTGAAAATTTTGCAATAGTTGGTGGGGCTAGTGCAAATTTATACTTAAGAGAAAAAATTAAAAATTTATGTAACCAATTTAACATAAAACTTTATTTAAGTGAATTAAAATTTTGTTCAGATAACTCTGCAATGATTGGAAGACTTGCACTTGAGAAGTATAAAAGAGGTGAAATTATCAATGATTTAAACCTAGAAATCAATCCAAGATTTAAATCATTTTAATTAAGAGTAATTTTATCCTATTTAATCTATAATTTACTTACTTAAAAAATAAAAATAAGGATGTATATATGGCAACAACAATGTTAAAAGGAAATTTAGTAAACTTAGGCGGTAAAGAGGTAAATGTAGGAGACGCAGCACCTGCAGTAATCGTTACAAATAGTGAAGGTTTAGCTGATAAAGTAGTTGGAGGAAGTTGTGATAAAGTTCAACTTTTAGTAGTAGTTCCTTCTCTTGATACTCCAGTTTGTGCAACTGAAACTAGAAATTTTAACCAAAAAGCAAGTGAAATTGATGGTGTTGAAATTACAGTTATCTCTATGGATTTACCATTTGCAGGTGGAAGATTTTGTTCAACTGAAGGAATTGAAAGTTTAACAGTTGCAAGTGATTTCAGAAATAAAGATTTTGCAAATAACTATGGTGTATTAATAGCTGATGGTGCTTTAAGAGGTGTTACTTGTAGAGCAATTTTTGTAGTTGGAACAGATGGAAAAATTGCATATAAAGAGATTGTTCCTGAAATTACTGCTGAGCCAAATTATGATGAAGCTTTAGCTGCTGCAAAATCTGCTTCTTAGTTTTTTTCTTTTCTCTTTTTCTTTTTCCTTAAAATTTCTTATCTACTTTTCAATCTTCAATATATAATTTAATTAAAAAAAAGTGAATTAAAAGTATAATAAAGCATAGTGATTATTTTATAAATTTTAATTAAATAAAGGAGTAGTTATGTTAATAAATGGAAATGATATTTTAGCTAAAGCACACAATGAAGGTTATGCGGTTGGAGCTTTTAATATAAATAATTTAGAGATGGCACAAGCAATTTTTCAAGCAGCCAATGAGACTAATTCACCTATTATAATACAAGCTAGTGAAGGGGCGATTAAATACGCTGGTGCAAAAATGCTTTATAGAATAGTTAAAACTTTAAGTGAGGAGTATCCTCATATTCCAGTGGCACTACATCTTGACCACGGAACTACGGTTGGGAGTTGTGTAAAAGCAATTAGAGCAGGATTTACATCTGTTATGATTGATGCAAGTCATCACTCATTTGAAGAAAATAAAGATATGACTAAAACAGTTGTAGATATAGCACATAGTGTAAATGTTGGTGTTGAGGCAGAACTTGGGCGATTAATGGGAATTGAAGACAATATCGTAGTGGATGAAATGGATGCTGTTTTAGTTAATCCTAATGAGGCAGAAGAGTTTGTAAAATATACAAAAGTAGACTATTTAGCCCCAGCAATAGGAACAAGTCACGGAGCATTTAAATTTAAAGGTGAACCAAAACTTGATTTTGATAGATTAGCAGAAGTTAAAAGAAGATGTAATATACCTTTAGTTTTACACGGTGCTAGTGCAATTCCTGAATATGTTAGAGAGAGATTTGAGGGAACTGGTGGAGATTTAAAAGGTAGCAAAGGAGTTCCATTTGATTTCTTAAAAGAATCTATAAAGGGTGGAATTAATAAAATTAATACAGATACAGATTTAAGAATTATGTTTATGGCAGAAATTAGAGCCGTTGCAAATAAAAATCTTAGTGAATTTGATATAAGAAAATTTTTAAATCCTGCAAAAGATGCAGTTAAAAAATTAATTATAGAGAGAATGGAAATTTTAGGAAGTGTAGGAAAAGTTTAAGAGTTATAATAATGGCAAGATTAGATGAGGCTAAAGAGTTAATTAATAATATTAGAATAGGGATAACTATTATATTTTTAATGATTATTAGTCTCACAAGTGGATTGATAAATAGATTTGATAAAGATAAAATTGACATACTTTTTTATGTAGGTTCTACAATAGAGTTTTCATTAATGATTTTTGCACTTTTACTCTTTAAACTATTGAAGAAAAAAACAAAAGAGATAAGAGATATAAAGGATTAATAATGGTAGGTGAAGTAATATTTATAATATTAGGAATTACTTTTATAATTGTTATGGGATACGGTGTGTATTCAATGAGTGATAATAATTAATTAAAAAATCAACCCATAAATTTTAGGAGAAACATTTGGATAATTATGAATATAGTGAACTTTTAAAAACATTAACTACTAAACTTGAAAATGTAAAAGCTATTATAAAACCTGAAATAATTAAAAATAGATTAAAAGAGATTTCTACAATGGAAGAGGATGAGAGCTTTTGGACTGATATAGAGAGAGCCAAAAATATTCAAAAAGAGAAAAATAGATTAAATACAATTTTATTAAAATATACAAAAGCAAACTCTTTAGTAGTTGATGCAAAAGAGCTTTTAGAGATGGCTATTGAAGAGGAAGATAGTGAAACAGTTGAACAGCTTTTTAGTGAAGCTCAAAATTTAGAATCAAATGTTAGAAAAGTTGAAATTGAAGTTATGTTAAGTGGTGAAGAGGATGGAAATAATGCAATTATATCTATTCACCCAGGAGCTGGAGGAACTGAATCTAATGATTGGGCTAGTATGCTTTATCGAATGTATTTAAGATGGGCAGAGATTAAGGGCTTTAAAGTTGAGACGCTAGATTTTCAAGAGGGTGAGGAAGCTGGGATTAAAGATGTGAGTTTTATTATAAAAGGTGAAAATGCTTATGGATATTTAAAAGTTGAAAATGGAATACATAGATTAGTTAGAATAAGCCCGTTTGATTCTAATGCAAAGAGACACACATCATTTTCATCAGTTATGGTAAGTCCTGAAGTTGATGATGATATAGATATTGAAATTGAAGATAAAGATATTAGAGTTGATACTTATCGTGCTAGTGGGGCTGGAGGTCAGCATGTAAATAAGACTGATAGTGCTATTAGAATTACTCATATAGAGACTAATATTGTAGTTCAATGTCAAAATGATAGAAGTCAGCATAAAAATAGAGCCAATGCTATGAAAATGTTAAAGAGCAGGTTGTATGAGCTTGAACTTGAAAAGCAACAAGCCCAAAAAGATGGTATTCAAAAGAGTGAAATTGGTTGGGGACATCAAATTAGAAGTTATGTTTTAACTCCATACCAACAAGTAAAAGACAATAGAAGTAATAAAGCTTACTCTAAAGTAGACGCTATTTTAGAAGGAGATATCGATAGAGTAATAGAGGATGTGTTAATTCATCTCTCTTCTTAATTAGATAATTTTTATTTAAAAATTTCACTTGGATTTACACCAAATTTTTTATTAAAAGCCACACTAAAGTGGCTTTGTGATTTATATCCAATTTTTGCAGAAACCTCTTTTATATTAAACTCTTTTGTCTCTATTAAATCTTTTGCTAAACTCATTCTCTCTTCATAAAGCAGATTAAATATTGTTGTCCCAAATATCTCTTTAAAGCCTTTTTTTAACTTAAAATCATTTGTACTTGTAAGTTTTGCTAACTCTTTTATAGTTGGTGGATTTTTCATATTTTTAAGTAAAATCTCTTTTGCAAAATAGATTCTCTCTATATCATCTTTGCTTAAATTGCTTTTTTTTACATCTTGTTTTTTAGCTATTTCATCAAATTTTATAGCTAAAATCTCTAATACTTTAGCTTCTAAAAACATCCTTTTTAAATTTCCCTCAAATGGTGGATTTAAAATATCTTGTAAAATATTTAATGATTTTAGTGATAAATTAGAGTAATCAAGAATTTTCATACTATTTTCAAACTCTTTTAAAAGTTTTGAGATATTTGGTGCTATCTCTTCATTCATATTGAGATATTTTATAAATAAACTTTTTTTTAAAATTAAATAGACAAAATGAATATTCTCATCATTATATAAATCTTTTAAATCATCTCCAAAAGCGTAAAATAAGATAGAGTGATTTTTTTGAATATAAAACTCTTCTGTTCTATTTTTAGATAAAATATTTCCACTTAAAATAAACCCAAGAATAACGACTTTTTCATCTATATTAAAATCTAGGATTAATTTATCATTTAAAGAGATGTTTGAGTAAAATATAACAATTTCATCTGTAATTGAAAAGTGTTTTATATTAGCTTTTCCATATTTTTTAGTTATATTAATAGCACTTTCTGGATTCTCTAGTGGATTTTTAATTATATTTGAGTGATTTGTCAATTCATTAAATTCATCAAAACTCATTCTATATGGCATTTTTAGTCTCTACTTATCATTTTTATTTGCTAAATGTTTTCCAATATAACCTATATAAAAATTTTTATCTTTTTCTAAAAAATAGATTCTATTTCCATTTGATAAATTTTTTATATGTTTTTCAAAAAATACTTTTTTATTATTAATAGTGAATTCTCTAATTTTTTTCAATTTTTTATTATTATCTTTTACAGTTTTACCTTCTCCACTAATATTATAATCTATAATTAATTTTTTATTACTCTCTATATCTCTTAAAATACTTATAGCTTGTTGAAATATTAATTTATCTAAGTTTTGGACTTGCTTTTCAACTTCTTTACAAAAAATAATTTTTTTAGGAAAAAACTCTTTTCTTCTTTCCCAAAAATTCTCTTTTGTTATATTTAATTTTATCTCTTCTCTTAACTCTTCAAAAAATTTTATATGTGAATTTAAATGAGTTATACTTGAAGAGTGTTTAATATTTATATTTTCATCTTCTTTTTTTAAAATTATAATATCTCTATTCCACTCTTCTTTCGAATTAAAACTAATAGCTATTGTATTCCAAATATCAGCACAAGCTAAACCACCAAAAGTTGATTTATTATTGTAATAATACTTCTCTTCAATTGCTTGTTCATTATCTTTAATTTCATCATCTTTTATTAGAGGTGAATCTATTTCAATAACTGAATTTGCTCTAAATTCTCTTAATCTATCTTTTAACTCTCTATTATTTAGTTGATTAAAAAAATGATAAAAAGTTATATTTGGCAAAATTTCATAATTTTTAAAATCTTTATCCATTCTAATAGTATTTAAATCTCTATTTTTTAACTCTCTTAAAAGTTTAAAAAAAAATTTAAAGTTATTTTCAGCCTCTATTTCACTATTTAAAGGCAAAGATAATTCATTAAAAACTGCAAAATCTACCACAATAACTCATCTAATTGATTAGCATATTCATCAAAAAAACCATTCACCCAATTATCAATTTTGCCATCTTTATCAATATTCATTTTATGAATTTTTGTAGAAATAGTTTTATCATCTTTTTCAAAGTAATATATTTGTGAATTTTCAGGTTTTAAAATATCTTTTTTCGTAGCAACTCTAACACCATTTAAAAAGTGGTCGCTATGAGACTCTACTATAATTTGAACTCCACAAGATGAAGCAATTGCACAAAGTTCTGCAATTTTAACTTGTCCAGCTGGATGAAGATGTGATTCAGGATTTTCAATAATAAGTAAATCATTTGGTTTAGATTTTAAGATAGCAACAATAATAGGTAAAACATAAGTAACACCAAAACCTACATTCAAAGGTGTATATTCATCCGTTTTATTATCTCCATAAACATAACTATAAGTTAAATTTGCTTGTTGTAATTCTGGATAAACTTTTGTTGATATATCTATTCCATTACTTATTTCACCAAGCCATAGAGAGACATTTTCTAATAGTTGTTCAGTTTTAGCATTTGGGTGTTGTAATGCTTTTATATCTAAAACTTTATGTCTATTTTCTGCCAAATAGTGTGCTGTATATTCACCATTTAAACCTATTAAATTTTTATTTATATGAAATTCTGAAAGTGGATAAGTTATAGTTGGAGATATTCTATCTGTAGTTATATATTGAAAATCATCATGAAATATATTTAGTATATATTCAAATGTAAAATTATTATTGATATTTATAATTAAATTTTCATTATTAAAATGAATCTTATAATAATCAACTTCATTTTTGTTATTTTTTAAACCTAATTCTATAAATATATCTTCTTTGTATATATTTGAATTCAAAATATTTTTTTTATCTCCAAGTTTAAGATAATCTCCGTTTAAAGAAATAGTTGTATTTTGATTATCATAAAGTTTTAACATATCTTTTTCAAGTTCACTTAATTCATTTTTTTCTTTTAAAGTTTTTACATTATTATTTCTAATAGAAGTGTCTCTTAAATTTTGTTGATTTTGTTTTAACAACAATAAACTCTGAATAAAGGAGGATTTCCCACTACTATTTATACCTGTAATTAGAGTTAAATCACTAAGAGTAATATCAATATCTTTTAAAATTTTAAAATTTTTTATCTTTACTCTATCAATTTTCATTTAAAATCTCTTTTATCAATTTATCCATTATCTCAAATCTTGTTTCTATTGCACTTTTCCCACTAGTTCCCTCTGTTATAGCTTTTGAAAATTCTCCTTTTTCATCTTTTAATAATTTTAAAAATTTATTTAAAAAGAGTTCTTTATTTGTTAAAAACTTATCTTTATTTTCTATTTCACTAAAACATACTATTATCACATCATATAGTGACCTATTAAGTGTTTTTGTTGTGCCAATATTAGCAATATATCGACTAAATCTATGATTTTCACCTAAAACTTTTTCTGAAAACTCTAAGGTATTTAAAAACTCATTTTTAAATTCATTTAATATATTTTCATCATTTATAGAATCTAATTTTTCCATAGCTTTATCTAAAAATTCACCCATATTATTAAAATTAAACTCTTTATAATTTGTTAATTTAAAAGCAATAAACTTTAAAACTAACTCTCTATCTAACATTCTTTTAGAACTTATTCCAACTACATTTTTAAATATATCATTTTCCGAAATTTTTCTTAAAAACTTAACTCCCATTCCTTTTTGATTTAAAGCTTGTCGTATCTCTTGAGCGTTTAGAGTTAATCCACCTGTATTTATTCTATTAAATATAGAGTATCTTACCTCTTTTGGAGTTTGGGCTTCTATTTGATAAGTGATAATTTGTGTTTCATCTATAATTCTTTTTAAATTTCTATCTAATTCATCATATTTTTTATCATTAAAATCTTGTAAAAATTCTAAATTATTTAATACTAATTTTTTATCAACAATAAATTTTTTAAGAGTTGATAATCTTTGAAGTCCATCAACTACAAGCCATTTTTCTGGATTACTTACATCAAAATAAAATACAGGTAGAGGTAATTTTAAAAGAATAGACTCAACTAATCTACTCATCTTTTTTCTATTCCAAAGAAGTTCATTTCTTTGAAAATCAGGATTTAAATCTATCTCATCATATTGTAATCTACTAATCAAACTTGATAAGGAAATAGTTGCATTTGTTATTTTTATATCTTTTGTAGAGAATGGATTTGTAATATTTTCATCACTATTTGCATTTTCATCTGTCGGTTTATCTTTTTCAATCTCTATATTACTCATTTTCTCCTCTTTAAACAGAATATGAAATTTTAAGAGATTATATCTTTTTTTTATTTATCATATATCAAAGTTTAAAAAAATATACTCAAATTTTACCCTCTTCACTTAATTTTTTTAATATTTCTAAATGTATAGCTTTTTGGTTTTTTCTTTCTAGTATTTTAAAGTCTTCTATTGCTTCATTACTTGGATTATTACTTTCATTAAAATTATTTATTGATTTTATACTACTTTCTATTTTAATTTCATTATCATTAATAAACATTTCACCTTGACCAGTGAATAACCAATTTAAATTTATTTTCTTTTTTTCAGATATTAAACACACTGTTTCTGTAAGTGTATTTTTTTTCTTTAATTGACCTATTGCTTGAGGAGTTATATTAAATTCTTCTGCCACTTTATTACTATTTCTTTTTCCGTAAATCTTTTCTAATGCTTTTGCGAATCTTTCTCCAATGCTCATTTTATTATAAATTCCTTATTTAATTTACTTGACAAATGAAACAAATTGTTGTATTATGTTTTATAATTTAGAAAAAAATAAACTGTTAGTTTCTAAATTAAAGGTAACTTCTATGCAAAAAATAAGACCTTTGATTATAGTAGATTTAAGATTAAAAACACGAATTCTTAAACTTTTAATTGAACTTGTGGTGGAAGAATTAAATATAAATAAAAAGAGTTTTTGAAAAAATAAAAAAATTATTAAACAAAAGAGGGTAAAAATAATTATATTTAAATTTTACCCTCTTCACTTAATTTTTTTAATATTTCTAAATGTATAGCTTTTTGGTTTTTTTTCTCTAGTATTTTAAAGTCTTCTATCGCTTCATTACTTGAATTATTATTTTCTATTTTAATTTCATTATCATTAATAAACATTTCACCTTGACCAGTTAAAAGCCAATTTATATTTATTTTAAATATTTTTATAAGTATTTCTAAAAAAGGGTGAGGAACTTTTACTTTGCCTTGTTCATATGTTTGTAGTGTTCCATAACTAGTGCTTAATTTTTTTGCAAAATTTCTTTGATTCAATTTTGATTTTTTTCTAATTGCTTTTAATCTATCTTCTATCAATTTAGACCTTTTCATAATATTTTGTGAGTTTAATATTGACTTATCATAAAATATTAGTTATTATTACTCATAAGTTTTTAGTTATATGAATAATATGTTATGAATATGTATTTAAATTCAATACAAGGTAACTTCTATGCAAAAAATAAGACCTTTTATTATAGTAGATTTAAGATTAAAAACACGAATTTTTAAACTTTTAATTGAACTTGTAGTGGAAGAATTAAATATAGATAAAAAGCTTGTATATGAAAACTTAGACTTACTTATTGAATATTCTCTTATAGAAATTGAATTGCAAAAATATATTTTTAAAATTCCTTGTGAAGAGTTAAATAAATATAGAAAATTGAAATATCAAAAAAAAAGAGTTTTTGAAAAAATCAGAAAATTAATAGTGTGAATTAATAAAACTCCAAATTACTCCCTCTAGCGATATAAAAACTCCCTTTAACGAAAATTTAACTATTGAATTAAATTTATTCTTATTATAGAATGTAATTAGAAATTTTAAGGAGTCTATTTATGAAATTTTTTTATTTACTAATTTTAATTGTTTCAAATATTTTTGCAATTTCAGCTTATGATGTAGCACTAAAAGCAGAGAGTGCAAGAAGTGGGTTTTTAGATTCACAATCTATTCAAGAGATGGTTTTAATTAACGCTTATGGTGATAAATCTATTCGAAGAATTGAGAGTAAAACTATTGAAAAACCGTTAGGTTCTAAAACAAAAGGTGATAAAACATTAATTAAATTTTTATTTCCGCGTGATGTTAAAGGGACAAATCTTTTAACTTATGAAAATTTAAATAAAGCTGATGATCAATGGTTATATCTTCCAGCCCTTAAGAGAGTAAAAAGAATTGCAAGTAGAAATAAATCAGGTTCATTTATGGGTAGTGAGTTCTCTTATGAGGATATATCTTCGTGGTCGATAGAGAAATATAAATATGAAGGTAATGCAAAAGAGGATAAATTTAATGAAGTTGATTGTTATAAATATGAGAGAGTTCCAAAAGATAAATATAGCGGTTATACAAAGCAAATTCTCTGGGTTGATAAAATAGATTTTAAAACTTTAAAAATAGAGTATTACGATAGAAAACAAGAGCTTTTAAAAATAGCTCTATTTGAAAATATTAAAATTAAAAATATTTGGAGAACTCAAAAAATACATATGAAAAATCTTCAAACTAGAAAAGAGACAATTTTAAGTTGGAAAAGTGATAATATTAAAATCGGCATTAAAGAGAAAGAACTTTCAAAAAGAAATTTAAAAAAATGAGACTTTTTATAACTTCTATTTTTTTTATAACTTCTATTTTTGCTAACTGGACAGTTCAAGGAAATTTAGGCTTAGAGCATAAATCATATTTAGATAAGCAAGATAATAAAGAATCTTCTAATAGTGCTTTTATTGGTGAAGCTGAGGCAACTTATGATGGCGATATTTACTCAAAAGTTTTAGTGAAAGCTTTGAAAGATTTTAGTGAAAATAAGCGAAAATATGTAAAAATTGATGAAGCTTTTATAAAGTTTAATGGTGAAAATGATGAGTTATCAATCGGTAAATCTTTGCATTTTTGGGGTTCACTTGAAGTTTTTAACTTAGTTGATATTTTAAATTCACAAGATAACTTAAGAGATATTTTTGATAAAGAGTATAAAAAAGGGAGTTTTTTAGCAAATTATTCATATTTTTTTGATGAGAGTCAAATTGAGCTTTTTATTAAAGTTTATGAAGAGAATCAAAAACTAAACTCTAAAGATTCACCTTACTATTTTTTTCCTCAAAATTTTAATTATGATGAGTCTCTTAAAACTAGTGATTCAAAATATACACCATCAATTTATTTAAAATACTCTGGAAGTCTAGATTCAGAAAACCCAATAGATTACGCTTTTGCAATTATGCACGGTTACGATAAAAAAAGATATTTTGAAATTAGCGAAAATATAAGAGAAGTTGCTTTTAGAATTGATAAATTTTTAACTTGGAATACTATTGTGATAGATGCCACACTTTTAAAAATAGAAGCTAGTGTAACTAAATCAAAAGATAAAAGCATTAAAGATTACTTTGAGCTTGGTTTAGGAATCGAGCATACGCTAGAACAGCTTTTTGATGGGAATGATTTAGGGTTTTTGGTTGAGTATTATCGTCATAGCTCAAACAAAGAGACAAAAGAAAAATTAAATATCTTTATGCAAAATGATATTTTTATAGGTTTTAGATTAACTTTTAATGATATTAGCTCAAGTGAGATAGTAGGTGGAGGTATTTTTGATTTAGACTATAACGAAAAAAATTTTTATATAGAGGCTAAAACAAGAGTGTTTAATACTTTAATGCTAGAAGCTAACATTAGACGAATTTTACCTGCAAAAGAGTCAATGTTAAATTTTTTAGGTAATCACACAAGAGCAACCTTGTCACTTAAATACTACTTTTAAATTAATAAAGGTTATATATGCAAATAAGATGTGCAAAAATAGAAGATATTCCGCAAATTTGTGAATTATTAAATGTACTATTTTCACAAGAGGTTGAATTTATTTCTGATAAAAATAAACAAGAAAATGGATTAAAAATGATAATAGATAATCCAATATTAGGAGATATTTTAATTGTTTCTAAAGATGATAAAATAGTTGCTATGCTAAATCTTTTATATACAATTTCAACTGCACTTGGTGCAAAAGTAGCAATTTTAGAAGATATGATTGTGACAAAAGAGGTAAGAAAAGATGGTGTAGGCTCTAAACTTTTAAAATATGCAATAGAGTTTGCAAAAAATAAAGAGTGCCAAAGAATCACACTTCTTACAGATAATAATAATCTAGTGGCTCATAATTTTTATAAAAAAAATGGATTTACTAGCTCAACTATGATTCCATTTCGTATATCACTAATTGAGCCTTAAGTGATTATTTTAATAACCATAACAATCTCTCTATTAATTTTTATAGCGATAGCCCATTTTTATTGGGCAATGGGCGGTAAAGTTGGAATGGATGTGGCTTTTTTAAAAAAGTTAAATCATCAAAATTTGCAAAATATGACACTAAATACTATTCTCCATTAAGTTTATTTTTAGGTGTTATGTTTGCAATTTTAGCATATAAACAGACAAATTAAAGGATATATATGAAAACAGATAAGTTAGTTAATTTAATTATAAAATTTAAATATCTCATAGTTTCAATAATTCCTATTATTACGGGATTACTTCTATTTTTAGCGATAGAGAAATTTGAATTTGATGCAAATGTTAGAATTTGGTTTGATAAAGAATCACAAATTATTAAAGATTATGATAATTTTAAAGCAAACTTTGGAACAGATGAGACAGTAATAATCGCTTTTAGTGATGATAATGGAATATTTAACCATAAGGCGTTAAGTTCAATTGAGAGAATAACCCAGAGACTTTGGCAAACAAAATATATCGCTAGAGTTGATTCAATTACAAATTATCAATATGTACACGCAGACAAAGAGTATCCTGATGATATTTTAGTTGATAGTTTTTTAGAAGATATAAAAAATTTAAGCGAACAAGAGTTAAAAGCAAAAGAGAAAATTGCAACGACAGACACTCAAACAAAAAATCTATTAATATCTGAAGATGGAACGACAGCTGTAATTATGGCTAGAATGATTCCAAGAGTTACAGAGGGAAATGAGGAGTATTTTATTTTAGAGAATGCAGTTAAAAAGATTTTAGATGAAGAAACAATAAAAACTGGATATGATTATAAACTCCACGGTGTACCTATTGTATCAACTGAATTTATTAAAATTGCAAAAGCTGATAGTGGATTTTTTACCCCTTTAGTTTTACTATCTGTTTTACTTTTACTAATTATCGCTTTTAGAACTCTATCAGGTGGTTTAACTCCATTATTAGTTGTAATTATCACTTTTGTGAGCGTTATAGCAGTAATGGCACTTATGGGATTTAAATTTAATAATTTTACTGCAAATCTACCAGTTTTTATAACAGCAATTGGGATTGCCGATGCAGTTCATATCTACTCTATTTGGTTATTTGCTAGAAAAGAGGGGCTAAATAATGAGTTAGCAATAAAACATACAATAGAGAAAAATTTCTATCCAGCATTTTTAACATCAATTACAACTTTTATAGGATTTATTTCACTTGCACCTAGTGTTGTAATACCTGTTAAAACTTTAGGAATTACCACAGCTATGGCTTCAATTTTAGCATTTTTATTAAGTATAGTTTTTTTACCTGCACTATTGGCAATTATTAATCCAAAGATTAAAAAAGGTGATAAGAGTGAAGTTAATGAGCTTGAACATCCAGCTTATGCAAAAAAGTATAGTAGTTTTATAATAAGTCATCACAATAAAATTTTAGCTTTTTCTGTTGCTGTATTAGTTATATGTGGAATTGGTTTAGCTTTTGTGAAAGTTGATTCACAAGGGATAAAATATTTTAAACCTCAAACAGATATTAGAGAAACAACAGATTATATTCAAGAGAAAATTACGGGTCCTCTTAATTTAGAGATTATTGTTGATTCTCAAAACTCAAGTGGAGTTAAAAATCCTGAATTTTTATATATGGTAGATAGGTTTTATAAAGACTTTTATCAAGCACAATCAAAAGTTAAACATATTCGTTCACTTTTAGATGTAATCAAAAGATTTAATCAAGTTATGAATGCAGATAAGAGTGAGTTTTATACTATTCCAAATAATAAAGAGTTGATTGCTCAATACTTGCTTTTATATTCGCTTTCACTTCCTCAAGGTATGGAGATAAATGATAAGATGGATATTGACGAGCGACTATTTAGGATTACAGCATCGGTTGATATTGGCTCATCATCTGAAAATATGAAAATTATAAATTGGGCAAAAGAGTGGTGGAGTACAACGCCTTATAGTGTTAATATCAGTGGACAAAATGCAATGTATACTTATATGGAAGAGGATGTTACAAAGACTCTTATTATGTCAATTTCACTTGCATTAACTTTAGTTTTAATACTTATGTGGATTGCATTTAGAAGTTTTAAAGTGTTACTCATTTCAATTCTTACAAATGCGATGCCGATAATTTTAGTTGTTGGAGTTATGGGATGGCTTGGAATTGATATAGGCTTAGGAGTTGCTATTAGTGGAGCGATAATTTTAGGAGTTGCTGTCGATGATACAATCCACTTTTTAGTTAAATACAATCAAGCAAAGAGTGAGGGTAAAAGTTTTAGTGAAAGTTTAGAGTATATGATAACTTATGCAGGTAGTGCGATATTTTTTACAACAGTTGTTTTAAGTGTAAGTTTTGGACTATTTTTAATGAGTGAATTTGCACCAAACTTTAATTTTGGAGTTGTAACGGCTGTGGCGTTAATATTAGCATTTTTAATTGATATATTTATGTTACCTTCGATTTTAGCGATAGTGGATAAGAGGAGAAAGTGAGGTTTTTCCCTTATTTTTTTTATTAAATTTTAATTAATTATTATTTGTTTACCATCACTTGAGAGATATACATTATTAAATACTCCATCAGCTTTAGGATAACCATCAAAAGCAGGAGCATTATGTACTGGTCTCCATTTTCTATCACTAGTTAAATTCCAAACAGCCATTCCAGTAGATGTATCTCTACCACTTGCTAAATAGGCTTTACCACTATCGCTCATCCAAAAATACCATCCTATATTATGAGACTTACCTTTTAAATCTGTTATAAATTCACTATTATTTGTATTAGAAGTAGCAGAAGATGTAGATTCTATTTCTGAAGTGTAATTTTCTATTTTTGAGCCAACCATAACATAATCTTTACCGAGAAGTCTGGCATAAACAGCTTTCTCAGAATTACCTATATAGTATCTTCCATTAATTGAATTACTATTTACGTCAATATAATACCAACTATTATAGTTTTTCCCTAAAGTTGAATTACCTACACATACATAATTAAAACCAGAAAATTCTTTATTATCATATGTACATCCAAAAGTTTTACTAGAATTATATTTACCATATGTACCAATAGCCATATATCCAAATTTTTTATCAAGAGAAGTAGTAATTATATTTAAATAATCTGTATAAGTTGTATTAAGTATTTTATAACTTACAGTATATTTACCTAAAATACTCTTCATTATATTTTCATTATAATTGTAATCATCAAACCTTCTTTTACTGTTTTTTTTAAGTTGTTTTAATAACTCTTCAGTATGACTATCTTGAGTTTTTCTTACATTTTTTTAGTAGATACATTTTCTAGACTATGTAATCTATCTTTTAAAATTCTATTTTCTATCTCTAAATCATTAGATTCACTTGCAAATCCACTTATCAAAAAACCACTAGCTATATAACTTAATAAAATCTTTTTCATAAAATTAATCCTTTAATATAAAATTTTTTGTTATTTTAACTTAAATAATTTTATTTTATTATTAAATAATATTAAGT
>JADGEE010000044.1:6435-22218 GCA_016744535.1 Campylobacteraceae bacterium | reverse complement strand
ATATTATCTATATTCAACTCTATTTTAAAGTCATCTTTTGTTAAATTTTTATTGAAAAGTTGATTATGAATTTGTAAACTATTCTCAAACTCTTGAGTATCTCTAATAGATAAAATTTCAAGTCGTAAAAAACTCTCTCTTTCTATTTTATTAAATTCTTCTAAATCAACATTTAATTTATACCCTTGCTCTTTTATATTTTTTAGCCAAGTTTTTTCAAAAAAAGTATCTGTTAAATTATTAAAATGAAGCCCTTTTAATTTACTGTTTTCATAAATGTAAGTATCACTAATAAACCCTATATTCTCTTGATTAAACCTAAGAACTTCTAAAGCTTTACCAACTACTTTAAATTCAATTTCAGGGTCTGCTACTAAATCACCATTTTGTTTATATCTATGTGCAATTGAATAAGTTTTTTCAGATAATCTATCAATATAAAGTGACATAAAAGTTTTACTTTCATCAACTTTCAACTCTACACCTTCAGCTATTTTTAACTTTTCAAAATCAAATATTTTTTTTAATTTAGCATAAGCTGAAGAGAAATTATCTTTAATATTTTCACTTAAAATTAAATCTATTTTATCAATTAAAACTTAAATATTACTTATCTAAATTTATTTAAACTTTTTATTTTCATTTAATTTTAAAAAATTACATTATTAAAATAGTTTGATAGTAAGGAAAAAAATGAAGTTTATCGAAGTAAATTTTAATAAAATGAATTTTAATTTAAATGGGAGTAGAGTAGATGTTGAAGTAGCTTATGATATTTTAAATTTAAAAGATTTAGATGAGAAAGTAGATGAGAAGAGAGAAAAAGTAATAAATAAGCAAATTTCAATTAAAAGAGAAGCTGGAGAGTTAAAGATAGATGTAAACACAATAAAGAATAGGCTTGATACTCATATCTTTACATCATATAACAATAAAACGATAGCACTTGAAAATAGCCTAGATACAACTAAATTGATTGAATTTTTAGAGAATAAATCAAATGAAGTTTTTACACTCAAAAGTTCCGATATTATATATTATGGCTCTTTAGATAAAAATGCTATCAATATTGAATTTAAAATTGAAGATAGTGAAGTAATATCTCAAAAAGATATTAAAAATAGTGATTTAAAGAGTTATGAAACTCCATCAAATATAACAACACTATTTTTTGATGTGTTTCAATCACATTACAAAGATAGAATAATTAAAGAAATTGTATCATCATTAGCAGATGAAATTGTAAAACAAAATGAAATGAATATAAATAACTCAAATGATATTTTTAATCTCATAAACTCATATATTAAAAGTGAGAGCTTAGATATTCTCATAGAGATTGATAAATTTAAAGATTTAATTGAAAAGTTAAAAGAGTTGCATAACTATAATGGTAACTTTTTCTTAAAGCACTACAATGAAAACTATTTAGAGACTTTTAAAGATTACACGAGATATAAGAAAGCTTTGAGTTTTCCTATTCTTGATTTACAAGCTGGTAGTTCAAATGATATGTTAAAGTCTATGGATAGAAGTGGTTTTAATGAAAATATTATAATTGGTACAGAGTTAAGAAATATTGATATAAATGATAAAAGAGTTCAAACTAGATTTAATACAAACTTTATGGCTTATGCAAATGTAATAAATAGTGTTTTTGAAGATGCACAAAACAGTAAAATGGTAAATAATACTTTTACATATTTAAATCCACCTTATACAAATGATGATTTAGTAGCAAAAAAATCTATACAAAGTCTTAAAGATGGTCAATTTTTTTGTGGACTTTTTCCAACTAAAATGAAAAAATTTATTGAAAAATATTTTGATGGGATAATTGCAAATGTACCAAGAGAACTTACAGGATACACTGAAAAAAATACTCCTGAAAGATTTTTATTAGTATATGGTTTTAAAAACTCTATATATGAAGCTGATGAGAGTAAAAAGATGAAATTAACCTCTATGGCAACACCTGAAAATATATATATTACTATCAATGAGAGTGATATTTTTGAAGCATCAAAAGTATTTCAAAAAGAGCTTAAAAAATTTGAGCTTAAAAATAGTATCAATGTATCTAATGCACTATCAATATTTCATACATATCATAATAGAGATGGTAGTAAAGAGTTTTTAAAAAATAAATTATACAGAGCAATAGATGAGTTTGAAATATTTTTAAAAGAGAGTGAAAATATTAAAAAAACAATAAATAACAATTTAGATAATATATTCAAAAGTTTTTCACCAATGGAAGCTTTAAAAAATCAAAAAGTTTTTCACGATTTAAGAGAGTTTAATAAAAATGGTAAATATCAAAAATTTTCATTTGATGAGATAAAAAATAATTTCCCATTTTTACAAGCTTACAAACAGAAATATCCTGAACTTTACAATATAATAGAAGAGATTGCAAAAGATAAAAATATTGCTCTACCAACTTCAACTATTGAGCCAATAAAAGCATTTTCACTACTAAAAAACAATGTAATAGAGAAAAGAGATAAAATAACTAACTCTCATCTAGGAATGGTTAAATTAGCATATCTTCCACAATATATTGATTTATCCACAAATACTGCTAAAGAGAAATTTTTAGAGATAATTAATCTTATTTTAGAAGATAATAAAATTGAAAAATTTAACTTAAATGAGTTAAAAAATATTCTAAAAAATAGTGAGCGATTACTTATTAAAAACGAAAAGAAAGTTATTGAAGAGAGTGAGGGAAATAAAGAATCAAAACTATTATCTCCAGTTGATGTTCTTGTATTTATCGATAAAAGAGATAGAGATATAGCAAAACTTAATATTTCACTTACAGATTTTTACAATAAATTAGAAGAGTTAAAAATATTTGATATAAACGATTATGTTGAGTTGCCAACTTTAAGTTCTAATAAAAAAAGAGTTGTATTTGATAAATTTACATTATGGGTAGAGAATATTTTAAGAACTCTCACACAACAAGATACTAATGAGGATATTAATCAAAATATTTTATATAAAGATTTGGTTAAAAAATTTAAAGAGATTTTAGCTAAAGATAGAGAGTTAAAACTAAAATTACAAAAAAAAGAGATAACAGAAGATGAGTATATTAAGCAATTTAATGAATTTAAAAACAATAAAGCTTATGACTTTTTAAATGCTAATAGTTTAAGTGAAATTTATTCAGAGATTCATTTAAAATTAAAAGATGATAAAGAGTATAGAGATGAATTTAAAAGTATAAAAGATTTTTATATAGATAAAGCAATTATGCCAAATATCATAGATGAAGTGGAGAATTATTTAAAATCTATATTTGAACTTTCAGAGAAAACAAAAGAGAATATAACCTCTTTTTTAGAAAATAGGTTCATAAATAGAGAGACAACTTTCTTTGAAGATGAGAGAAGTGAAAATATGAATTATCTCTTTAATACTCTAAAAAATGATTTTTTCAATACTTATAAACAATCTTCTTTAACTCTAAATGAAATTGAAGATAAAGCTAAATCAGCTTTAGGTGAAATTGAAAAGATTTTAATAAATGCCTATGAAATTAAAAAATCACTTAGAAATGCTTATGTCAAACTCACACATCTACTATTTTACACATATATGCCTATAACTTTTTATAAAAATAATCCTCGCACCAAAGATATTACATCAGAGGAGTTATATGATAAATTCTTTAAAAAGTTTGCATTAGATACTCTAGGGTTAAAACCTCACCAATTTGAGTGGGCAGAGAGATGTTTAGAGATAACAGATGATGTAAAGCTATTTAATCAAATTTGGGAAATGAGAAGTGGAAAAACTCTCTCATTTGCTCAAAAAGTATTTATTGAAATGCTCTATTTTAATCAAGATGGCTCATTGATAGTCCAAAGTGCAAATATGCAAGATATAGCAACACAACTGCTTAGATTTATGCCTCAACTTTACTTTAATTTAGAGATAATTGCACCAAAATCAAATCAAAATAAAATTTTACTAAATGATAAAATAAAATTCACTATGTTGCCTCAAAAGGGCTTTTTTCCAAATATTTTAAATAATAGTTTTAAATTAAAATTTGTATTAAGAGATAACGCAAAATCTATTCAAATGTTATCTAGAACTTATGCAGATGAGTTTGAAGATATTTTAAAAAGTGTAGATGAGATAGTGAAAAATAAATTTAATGGCTCAAATGTAGAGTATTTCAAACATTTAAAAGAGAAACATAAAGATAACACTAATTTAACGAAAATATTAAATGGTAAAAATAAAAACTTTTTAAATATAAAAATTGCCACATTTATATATCTCTTTAGATTAAAAGAGAAAGGCGTTTTATTAGATGAAAATTTTGAAGATATATCTAAACATTTTAATCAAAAATTATCAAAAACGATAGAGGAGTATTTAGAAAATTTAGATAAATCAAAAGAGATTAAAGCTTATAAGAGAGAACCTTTAAATATTAGGCTCATATCAAAAAGTTCTCTAAATGCCATTAATTATAATGATTTATTAGAACAAGAGACTCAAGTAATTGATTCTCATTTTAATTTAACTTTTAAAAATGAGATAGATAGAGATATTGTAAAAGTAGAGGGGAAAAATATAGATTATAGAGGCTATTTAGAAGTTCTTAAAAACTCATTTGAGTTACCAAGCTTTCAAGAGGGTATATATTTAATTGGAGATATGGATAGAAAAAGTGATATAAAAAACTTTATAATAGATGAGATAAGAGAAATTATATTAACTCAAAATCAAGGTTTATCGGATAGTTATTCATTTAATAGTTTAATAAACAGCTTAAAAGAGTATTTAAATGATATGCAAATTGAGCAACAAAGTATTAATGAAGGGATTATTTATTTCAATAAAAATCAAATGTCAGATAGCATTATTATATATAATGACACTATGCAAAATGATTTTAGCACAGCCATCAAACAGATACACTCCACCCTAGATAATAACCATATATTAGATAATTTAACTTCAATCCAAAAAGAGAAAATATTAAGTGAAATAGAAAACTTAAAACTATTTGATTTAATAGAAAAATTTGCAGATGATAACAATAGTGTTATCAATTCACTATTTAAAAAGTTTGGAAGAATTGATTATGTAAATGATAAAATATTTAGAAATAGAGGCTATAAAGAATCTATTGAGGCAATTGCAAAAAATTATAAAATGGAGACACTTAAACAAAAAGAGGTTAGAAGCTCCGTAGAAGATAAAATTTCAATTAAACTTAATTTTATTGGAAATGGTGAAGTTTTAACACCTATTTTATCAAATAAAGATGGTCAAAATTACTTTTATAAAATAAATAGTTATTTAAATAGAGCCAATAGAGATGATTTAGAGTTAATTACAAAAGAGACTACAATGCCAACAAATCTCAAATTTAACTTTGAAAAAGATTCACAATTAAATATAGAGTTTGCATTTGATGAGGAGAATGTAAAACCTATATTTAATATCAATAAGAGAGGTGATATTAGTTATTTATATTCAAAAGATACACTAAAAGATTTTAAAATAGTTGCAATTGATGAAGCTGATACAGGCTTAAAAGGAGAGGGAAGCAATATTTTAAGAGAAATATCTAAAAACTCTTTAGTTACAACTGTTGCAAGTGGTACAGCCACAGGAGGATATGTTCAAGAGTTAGCTTATATGTTAGGTTATAGTGCAAATGTTAGTAGAGAAAATTTAGAAAAATTAGCACTAGAGATAGAGAAGCAGTGTGGTAATTATAAAATTGACAAAACTTCTATTAATGTACTTTTAGATTTAACAGAAAATGAAGAGTTTGCAAATAAATTTAAAGCTCAAGCTAATAAATTTTATATCACTCTATACTCATTTGAAAAAAGAGATAAAAAAAATATAGATTTATTTAAAATCTCTAAAGATGGTGGAAAATTGATATTTAATACCCTCTCTTCAATTGATGATGAGAGATTAGATAAGCTTGAAATAACACATATAAACTCTCTTATGTATAGAATTTTCAATGACTACTCTGAAGCTATAAAAAATAATATAATCGATAAAGATAGTGAGTTAAAAGATATTTTAATCAATATTTTTATCAACAAAGGAAGTAAATATATTAAAAAGGCTGTTGGATTTAATAATCCTATAACAGTAGCCTCCATGATGAATGGATTTGATAAAACAAATGTATCTATTCAGACAAGAGAGACACTACATAAAATTGAGGAGAATGTCTATTATTTAGATGAAAATAATTTCAATTATACAAAAAGTAATTTAGATTCTATTTCGGTAGATGATGTTTTAGAAAAAAATAATATTGGTATTAGAATATTTAGTAGATATTACAGCGATAAGGCAGATAAAGAGTTCATTGGTTCACTAAAAAACTTTCTAATTTCAAACTTTGATTTTATGATAAAAAGTATATTTGAAGAGAGTAGAGATAAAATTAAAGTAGATAAACATAATATGGGTTATTTAATAAAAAATATCTCTATTAAAGATGATATAAAAGTTAGGTCACTTATGCAAAAAAGTGGAATTAGTGTTAATGATGATATGGTCTCTTTATATAGAAATTACTTAAAAAACAATGCAAATATAGAAGATATGAATTATTTTAAAGGTGATAAAAATATCGAAAAAAAGGAGTTATTTAAAGAGATTTTAAAATTTTTCAATAGAGAATTTTTAAACAAAATAACTAGACTTCAAAGTGAGAACTACACTCCTGCTAAAAATAGTTTTCAATTTAAAAATCTATTTTTACAAACTTATTATGAAAAGCATAGCGGAAAAGATGATATTTACTCACTTGATATAACTGATTTAGATTTTGAGGATGCCTATCCTATTGGTTATAAATTCTCAAAAGATTTTGAGATAATGAAAGATGATTGGAGAGAGTTTTTAAGCAAACCAATTAAATATAAATATACATTAGGAAATGATTTAGAAGCTGATATTTTAGATTCTCTAGGAAGTGATGGATTAGTTAAATTAATTGAAGATGAGTTAAATAATGAGAATGGATTTTTATTAAGTTCAAGTAGGGTTCTTGGAACTGAAATGAATTTATACAATTTATTATCTCTTTCTAAAAATAGAGATAGTCAAAAGAAATTAATTATTTTAATGAATACCACAGATAGCAGATTAAAAGAGGCTATTAATAAGATTGATGAGAATTATTTAAAAAAGAATAATATAGAGTTGATAGGTGTTGAGAGAAATGAATTAGACAGTACAAAAGAGTCTTTAAAAGCAAGAGCCAACTCTCAGATGGTTGTAATTAGTAATTATGAAAGTGTTAGTCGAGGACTTGATTTAAGTAATTTGGATACGATAATTGCAACAGGTGCGATGAATAAAGGTAGAGAGCTTATTCAAATGCTTAGTAGAATTTTTAGTGTAGATAAGCACGAGGGCAATGTCTATATGTTTCACGGTGGAGGCGATATTGATTTTAATTTAAAGTATGAAGATATAAGTGATATAGTAGGAGATAAAACTTTAAATCAACTCTTAAATATTTCAAAAACTGAACAAGAGGATTTATTAACTCAAATAGGAGATATTGAGAAAATATCAAAATTAACAAGAACAGCATTACTGCAAGATATTTCAAAAGCAAAAGTAGATACTTATAAATTGATGATGTCAGGGCAAAAAGCAGATATTAGCAAAAATAATTTTAATAAAATAGTTACATTAACAGATAGTTTTGAAGAAAAATTAAATAAAGAGATTGAGGAAGTTATTAAGGAAGGGCAGGGAATGAAAGTTTAGTTCTAAATTTTCATAACTCAATTCATCATCAATTAACACTAATTCTTGTTCGCTAAATAAGAGATTTTGGAGAGTATAATTTAAATAAAAATGAGTTAAAAATCAAAGGGCTTGTTACTTTAATATCTCAAAAAGATAGAGTAGGAAAAGATAATTTTCATTTTGAGATTGCTAAAACCTCACAAAAATATGGGAGTAAATTTTATGTTAAAATTTTGAATAGTGAGGAGAGAGGGGAAGAGAGTGGGGTTTTTTATAGTGCCAATGTTGCTAGATAACAATATTATAATGAACTGAAAAATCAAGACATATAAAAACTATTTAACCCAATAACCTCTACCTACCTCAATTTCTGTTAAAGCACTTTCACTTGCATTCCACCAACTATTATCAATAAAAGTCCAAACTATAGTTGCACCATCATATATAGATAAAATATTTCCTAATGTTTGACTTCTCTGAGAAGACCTCAATGACCAATTACCAGCAATAAACTCTGGTACACCTATACCATCACCATCATTAGCAAACTCATATTCATTCATATCACTATCAGCTTTAGCCCAAAAACCTTGACTTGGAGGAATTAAACCATCTTGTATCCACATACCCTCAAAAGTCCAAGTTAAAGAAATACCATCTTTAGATATACTTTGAGTATTATTAGAAGCATTTCCTAATAAATTCCACCCTCTAACAATTGCTGGAGTTGTTACAAAACTTGCATCATTACAGCCTTCAACTCCTAACCAATCTTCAGGTATACAACTATTAGTAAATGGTTTACACTCATTAGTTTCAGGATTTTCTGCATAATTTGTGCCTTCTATATACATTTTTCCCTCTTCACATTTTGGTTTACAAGTCTCTACAACTTTCCAATTTGTAGGAACTTCACAACTACTATTAAATAATTTACATTCATTAGTTTGATTATCTTGTGCATAAAATTCTTCTTCAATACAATCTTTTTCTACAGTAATTTTTACATTCCCTTTGTATTTTTCATTTGAGTTATTCAAATATGAGTAGGTAAAGCTATCCATTCCATAAAAATCACTTGCTGGAGTATAAGTAACTTTATTTCCATCAACATTAGATAATACTCCTTTTGGATTAGATTCTATTTCATAGGTAGAATATCCACTATTAAAAATAATATCAATAGATGTATTCTCTTTAACTATTTTATAAATATCATCTACACTATAAATACTACCTAAATCAGTATTTTTATAAACTTCAAAATCTTTAACACTAAATAAAATCCAATCATTATTTGCAGTTTTTATATAATATTCTACCTTCCATATACCTTTTGTATCAAAACTATTATAAGTATAACCATTCATATAAGACCACCCTTCTTTTATTTCAAAACTGCTTGTATAAGGAGCTTTTTCATAACCATCAGGAGAAATAATTTTCCATTTTATTTCATAGTTACCTATTGCTAAATCTGCAAGTTCATATGAAAAAAATATTTGACTACCAGCTTCAAATTGAGTTTGAATATTTTTGCATTTATAATTTTCTATTTCTGTACATATTTTTGTATCAAAACCAATGTATCTATCCATTATTTTTTTAATATTATAATCATAACTATCTATGATATTAAAACTTTTACTGCCCAAATATTGCCATTCTCCATTTTTTGTACGCAAATAAAGTTTATATTCCCACAAACCATTTATTTTTAAAGACTCTTTATCCCACCATAAATAGCCTAATCTATATTCTTGGTTTAATACTTTATTATATTCAATAATTCTTTCATTATATAAATTTCCAAATGGATTAAAAAGTTGATATTTTATTTCATAATCTTCTTCAGGATAATCATAAATTTTTAACCAAATATACTTTTTATCTTTTAAAGATGAAAAAGTATATGTTTCGTTTATACAAGCATAAGTATCTATCTCATCTACTTGATTACACATTTTTATTTCTAGAGTAGAATTATCCGTACTTGGTGGTATTGGAGTAGTATTTATTAAATCAATTAAAGTCGTAAAAATATCGTCAAAACTATCAATAATATTTGTATTATTTTCTTCATCAATAATAACTTCTATCTCATTGTTTACATTATCTTTTTCATTTTCTGATATTACTTCAATATCGTTACTACATATAATATCAATGTTTTTTGATATTTGAGCCTCTTTTAAACTTTCATTTTTAGCTACTAAAGAAATATTATAATTTTTACCACATTCACTAAAAGTATGTATAGGATTTTTATCAATTGATATTTTACCATCTCCAAAATTCCAATTATAAGTAAGATTTTCATTGTTTTCATCATAAGATTTATTGCTAAAATTAACATTATTATTATCAATTGAGAAACTGAAATCTACAATAGGAGGATTTTTAATTACTTTTTCAATTGAAAAATACCAATTTTCAGTATGTCCATTACCTGCAATAAATGAAACATCTCCATTTAAATTGTTACTATTTAAATCTTTTACTAAAGTTATAATATTATACTTATCTCCATAATAACTCCTACAAGAATTATTTATACAAATTTGACCATCAAATAAAAAATTACCTTCTCCATTCTTTTTAAAAATAAAATAAACTTTATCATTATCTACTTTTATTTCCAAATTTATATTTTCAATATCTATGTTTTCTTTGTTCACTAACCAATCATTGCTATTATTAACAGAAATATCAGTAAAAAGTATTTCCAAGCTATTGTCTTCATTTACTTGCCATTTAGAAATACCTATATCATTAAAATAAAAATCTTCTTCACCTGAATATAAAGAAATTTTTAAATTATCTTCTTCAATTTTATTTAAAACTTGATAACTATCTTTCCTCCAGTTAGCACATATCTCAACTTCAAAATCTCCACTTTCAAAATTTTTCATAACACTAAACTTTCCACTATTTAAATCTAAAATACGAATATTTCCACTATTTTGAAAACTTCCACCTTTTCCTTTATAAAATTTATGACAAATTTCACCATTTTTATGATAAACATCTAAACTAACCGAGATTTCAGGCTTATACGCATTTAATTGAGTCTCTTTTGTAATTTTAATTAAATCTGTACTATAAGCTAAACTAGTAATAAAAAATAAAGTGATTAATTTTATTACTAAATTATTTAATATATTCATTCTTCTTCTCCTATTTTGAACTATATGTTAAAATTGTTTGTGGTATTGGTGCATTATAATTCTTCTGAACACCAACATTATATTTTTTTTTACAATACAAAGTAGTAGAACCTCCACCATCTAAAGCCATAATTTTATTTTGTTCTACTGCTACACCAAATTTTTTTAAAACTTTCTTAGCATTTTCTATTGCTATATCAGATTTTCTGTATGTGATAGTATAATAATTTATTACTTCTTCGTATTTTCCATCACTATCTTTATCACTTAAACCTACAATATTTAACGAATGATATTTATATTTTTTTATATCAACACCTACTATTGCATTATATGAATCTATTTTATCTTCATATATTCCAAATTGATAATCATAATTTTGAATATCTGCAAATTTATCATAAATTTTTAAAATTTTTTCACCTTTATATGTATTTTTTATTTCTTCATAAACTGAACCTTTATAAAATACTCCATCTATTTTTATATCAAAAGATATAGTTACTGGATTTTTCTCTTGTGTACTATCAAAAAATTGCCCGTTTGAAATACAAAAAGCTTGATTTTGTAAATCATCCTTTAAATTACTCCAAATTCCATCAATATATTTTTCTCTATTAAATAATTTTATTTTTTTTTCTTCTTTCCAAAACTCACCACTATCTTCAAGTAAAAATTTTATTTTTCCACCATCTTTTAAATTTACTACTTGAACATAATCATTATAATATTTATGTTTATAAAGTTTTAAGCCTTCTTGACATTCATTTAATTCAAAATCATTATCAATATTAGGATTAATAATAACATCAAAAGTACTTTCTCCAACTTTTTCACCATCAACAAATATTTCAAACTTTCTATTATCTCCTATCCCTTTTAAACATTTTGAATATTCCCAGTTAATGTTATCACTAGTTTTAAAATTTTTTGTTAAACTTATTTTGTTATCATTATCCAAAAAAGATATTACTACATCTTTAACTTTTGTATTAGTTGTAATTTGCCAATTAAAAGTATCTCCAACATAACCTTTTTTTGGAATAGGAGAATTTGTTATATCTACTTCTTTTAATGAATACTTTTCCGTTAATTGTGAACTACAAACTTTATTATCATTTGCTTTATGATAACAGCTCATTATTTTTTTATTATATTTATCTTGTGCAATTAAATATACTTCATTACCACGAGAAAGCTTATTATTACTATCTAAACATTGAGTATTTTTACTAAAACATTTAATAGAATATCTATCGCTATTAGTTAATAAATCAGTTATATCAAATACATTATAATCTTCATTTATTATAGATTTATTATCTATAAATACACTCATTGCTTCATCATCACTTGAAACTACTAAATCACTAGCCATCAAAACATTAACCCCAATTAAACTTACTCCCAAAATTAAATTTGATACAATTTTTGATATTTTCATTTTTTAACCTCACTTTTTTGTAAAAACACAAATTAAAACAATACTTTATTAAATCACACTTCATCTTACAATAATAAAGTGATATTTTTGTGATATTTTTAAAATTTGTGAAATAAATTTCAAAAGTCCCAAAGAATGGGGGGGGGTAGCGTATTTTTTAAAAAAGTAGAGTAAAAAGAGAGGAAAAATAAATTTTAACTTAATTTTTTTATCACATTTTTTTCACTATTATCTAAAATATTTAAAATTTTCCCTCATTTTATTTCCTAAAACACACAATCAATAAATCTATTGCTTGTGTTTCCCTTATTTTTAATTTGAATCAACGCAGATTTATGAGGAGTTATATATCCTAGCTTTTTTGCATCTATCATTAATTTACTACTTGTAGATTTGTGATACATCTCATCAAGACCGAGTATAATTTTTGTAGCACTATTAGAGATAATATCTTCTGGAAAGTGAGTAAAACTTTGAGAAGACAACACTTCTCCTAATCCAAATTTTCTACCCTCTTTGATTGCAATATTAATAATGTGGTCTCCATCATCATTTGTGAAATTATGTGCTTCATCTATAAAGACAAATGTATCAGCGAATGGAACTTCACCTCTCTTTTTTAATTCTAAAAATATATGCTCAACAACAATATCTACGAACATTTGTTGCTCATCTTTATTTAAAGCTTTTATGTTAAATCTAACTATCTTATCATCTCTAGTATGCCAAAATGGGTCTTTTCCTTTAAAGATACCACTACTCTCAATTGTTAAAATTCTATCATAAACACTTTTTAAAATATCCTTGCTATCATATTTAATTAACTCCTCAATCTCTCCACCTGTTTCAATTTCATTTATGTACTCTTTATAAAGTTCTACACAAACTTCTTTTTTCTTATTTAAATCCCCTTCATCAAGTATATTTTTGAGATTTTTTCTATTCATATTTTGATACTCTTTATTCAATCTTTCAAGTGCATTAAAAGCTTTTGAAGAAGCACCTGTTAGCATTTGTCCATATTTCCATTTAGAAAATCTCATTAAATCTTGAACAGTAGGATACCTTTTTGCTCTACCTCGATGTTCACCATTTAAATTCCAACTTTGAGGATTATCGGTATAAAAACCATTTGCACTATATAAATCATATAGAAGGTTTATTAATACTGGCTCTTGTTTTGTACCAAGCTTTCTTGAGGTTCTGTTTAACATTGTAATAAAGTTTCTAATATTTTTTCTAACTCCTCCGAAATCTCTATCGCTATCAAGTTTTATTGGATTAACTCCAAATTCACTTGATTCATTAAATTCAATAGTAGTAGCTCCATCAACTTCAATATCTCCATGAACATCTATAATAAATATTTTTTTTGCAAAATCAAAACTTTCAATAATCTTTCTTAAAGTATGTGTTTTTCCTGTTCCACTACTTCCAACTAACATCATATGAGAATTTGTAACTTTTTCATTATCCCAAATAATTCTATTATATTTATCAAATTTATTAAAACCGAAATCTAACATAAGTCAATCCTTCTTTTTTATCTTTTCTGAAACCCCATTTAAAAAATCAGTTAATTTAAAATTTTCAAATTTTAAGTTTTCATCTATTTTATTAGCCATTTTTTGAGTGTTATTTAACTCTTCTTTTAAATTTTTAATTTTTGACATAATATTTTCTAATTCAATATAAGTTTTATCACTTTTTAACAATGAAAAATTACTCTCCATAGTTTCTCTAATCTCATTTGCTATTTTTTCAAAATCCTCTATATATTTATTTAAAGAGAGTGCTATTTTTGCTTTGACAATTTCATCAATATTATCATCTATAATTTTTAATACAATATCTGTTATTTCTTTTTTTTCTTCATTATCAAACAAATATAACCCTATTTTTTATTTAATTTCAACTGCTCTTATCTTTTCATCAATAACTGCTTTATATTGCTTCTCATCTAAAAATGAAGCTGTTATTAACTGTTTATCAGCTGATAAATTAAATTTTATATTTTCATTTGATAATGTATTTCTCACATAAGAGGTATTTTCAAAAGTGCTTATATAATTTTTTTGATAATAGTCTTTTGAAGTAGTTTTTGAATTATCACTATTTATACTCTCAAAAGAGTTTGTTATTTCACTATCATCTGTTTCAATAAAATTTGTTTGATTATTTATATTTTCTAACTGTGGTGCTAAAATAATATCTTTTACGCTTAATAACTTATCATCAACCCTACAATTTGTAATAGAAATAGATAAATCTCCGCTATCATTGTAATATTTTAAAATTTTAGGAGCTAAAATATTTTGCTCTTTAGATATTTTAGCTCCCACATAATAAGCTTGTAAATCTCTAAAAAAGATATTTAAAGATTTTTCAAACTCTTTTAGGGCTATCTCTTTGGCTATTTTCAAGCCTTCTTCTTTACCTCTTTCATAACCTCTATTCTCATAAAACTCTATTACACCTTGAGGTATTTGCAAATTTTCTGCATAAATATTTATTGATAAAAAAATTAATATTATTACTCTTTTCATACTTTTAAAGCCTTTATTTTATGTTCAAAATCGAATTTAAATTAAACTTTATCTCTTCGTCTATGATAATTGATTTTTTTCTAGTTTGAAATATTTTTCTATTTAAAACAATAGATTTCATTAATTTATTGTTTAAATTTAGTGAAGTTGATTGTATTTTGTTATATAAATTATCAAATTCAATTACTCTATCATTTATCAAATTTATACTTTTTTTAGATAATCTTGTTGGTAGAGAGTTATCAGCAAAAACACAACACTTAGTAACTGCAAAACTACTACTTAAAAAAACAACTAATATAAGAATTAAAGATTTACCAATAAATTTCATCATAATAACTTCTTTCTGGAGTTTCAACTTTTTTCATAATTTTACTTTTACTATGTAGCTCTCTTCTAAACTCTTTAAACTTTTTAAGTTTATCTTTTATTAATTTTTTTGATTTTAAACTCATCTCTTGAGAAATTTTATCCTCTAAAAGAAACTTTTCTTTTTTGATATTTACAGTAATTTTTTCAGACTTTTTAGCACATCCCAAAAAAATAAAACTTATTATAAATAATCTCATTATATACATCTTTTATCCTAGAAAATAAATCATAATAGTGGATACAATAAAAATCACTAATGCACTTTTATACTTATATAAAAATAGTATAAATTTATCTCTATCTAATAATTTTTGAGTATCTCTTTGCGATAGAGTGTATCCTGTAATAAACGAAAATGGTAAAAATGAAATTGTAAAAGAAGATATAATTATTAACTTATTTATTTTTAAAATAATCAAAATAATTGATAAAATCACTCCTACATATAAAATATTTTTGCTTATTTTATATATTCTATGAATAG
>JADGEE010000044.1:4402-6425 GCA_016744535.1 Campylobacteraceae bacterium | reverse complement strand
TTTATATCTTCTGCATCTCTACTAAAATTTAATTTAAAATTTACATTTTCACTAATGGCATCTGTTTTGATTTTTGAGAGATAACCTCCTAAATCCTCTTTACTTTCAAATTCCTCATTAATATTCAAATCTTTATTAAAAATAATATATTTAGAATTTTTACAATCAATTTCAAAAATATGAATCATATTAATTAAAACTTGGTGTAGGCATATCAAAATTTGAATTACTACTATTTTCCATAATAACGGATGAGTTAGTTATGCTCTCTTGTTTTAATACTGTATAATTTAAAGAATTTATGCCTAAATAGCCTCCGTTTAACTTAAAAAGTTGATTATTTAAAATAGTGCCTTTATAATTTACTGCTCCATCAATATACTCTTGAACTAAAACATCTTCAATATTTTGAACTTCTGTATTTGAGTTTGATTTATAAAATAGCCTTGAAGTACACCCTATATAATAGCCATTATCTGTTTTAGGATTTTTAATTTGAAATGAGTTTATATCTTCATAACTAAATTTAAAATCCACATAGACATCAGTTAAAAACTCTCCATCAGAAGTTTGAATTAATTGATAATCTTCACAATTTCCAAAACAGTTAATATCGCCATCTATATCACCACCTTTTAAGGTTATAGTAATCACTTCACCATTTTTATAACTTGAATCATCAACTGTTTGCACATATAAATTTATACTTTTACCTATCATCTCAGGTGGATACTCAATTGTTAATTCACCAACTCCATTTAAAGTTTCAATAATATTTCCACCAACAACTCTTGCAAATGTTGTTGAATTTGAGCATATATTAACTCTATTTTCATCTCCAATTACAAACATCATATTTGTAACATTACTATCAAGAGGAAAATTATATAAAGTATCAAAAGTGAGAAGTATTTTATTATCTTTAATTTCTTTGTTTTTTATAGTAAAAGCTCTATAATAGTGTCTATTGTAAGAGTTATCTTTATCAATAAATGTTAAAAGTTTATCACCAGCTCTAATATCTTCAAAATTAACTAATGATGAATTAAATTCAAATTTTAAAATATTATCTTTTTTATATAAGCTTCCTCTATTTAAAGATATATCTTTATTGATATTTTTATACTCATTTACAACACCTACATTTAATATTTCGCCATCTTTTGCTTGAACTGCATCTTTGTCAATAAGTGTAATTTTGAAATTATCTTGATAAAAGGGAGCATTATAGTTTGTATCTAAATTTTGTATTGATATGGAAGTAAATGGATTATTATTTGTAACTTCAGCATCATTTTTAATAGTACCATCTTTGGTTTGATTTAAATAAATAATTACATCTTTAAAAACTTTATTATCTTTTAATTCTAAATTAGAGGATGTTTTTGTCTCTTTTATTCTAGTTAAATCAACTATCAATTTATCGGAGTTGCAATTGCTATAACTTTCAATTTCAAATTTACCACTAGAGTCATCAAAATAAGTTTTATTTAAATTAACTTCACAGTTACCTAATCTAATATTACCAATTAAATAACTTACATTGGCACTATTATCGTAATTATTTAAATCTAATTCGCCATTTATTTTATTTGTAGTTTCATAAAAATAGTAACTTCTATCTTCTTTATTACCATCACTTCCTCCACCACCGCAACCTGTAAATATTAAGATAGCAGTTGTTACTGATATTTTAATTATCTTGTTTTTCATCAAATACCTTTAAGAATTTTAATTTAAAATATTTATCTTAAATAGTATTTTTAGAAACTTAAATTAAAATTAAATTTGAATATCTAATGTTTTAAAAAATTCTTTTTTTAATCCTCTTTTATTAAATCCTTTAAATAACTGTTCTCTACTTGCTTTTTTAGCTATTTCTAAAATATTAAATTTAAATTGTTCATAATTTTTATTTGTAACTTTTTGCCATACAACTTTGCCACCTATTCTAAATTCAAAATACTCTAAATATTTAATTAAATCAAAAATGTTTTTAGTTTTTTCTTTTTTAACTATACTC
>JADGEE010000044.1:0-4392 GCA_016744535.1 Campylobacteraceae bacterium | reverse complement strand
TATATAAAATTCTTCTTTATTTACTAATTTAATAGTTTTTATAACTCCAATTACTACTTTATCATCTTGGAATGCATTTAAAAGGCTGTCATTAAAATTTTCTCTTTTTATAATTTCAATAATTTTAAATTTCATATTGTTATATAAAATTTCTTTATCTTTAAAATCATCATTTAAAGCTTCAAATTCATCTTTTTTATCTACTTTGAACTTTATGTTGTCTGAAATGTTTTTAATTAAATTTGAACCTCCTAGAGGCTGTAATTCTTGTTTATTTTTATATAACCATTCTAAAATTTCTTTTTCTTCTTCAAAATTTAATTCATAAGCATTTCTCATTAAATAAAGTTTATTATTTAAACTGATTCCGATTTTATCATTTTCTTTGATATTTATTAAAGGTTTACCTTTGTAATAACAAACAATAGGATTATCTGTTGAAGTAGGTCTATATTTTTTAATTATATCTTCTTTTAAATCTTGAATATGATTTTGTAAACTTAATTTTTTGTGTTGATTTGAAGCGTTATTTAACCAACCTTGAAAAACATAATCCAAATCTTTAATCTCTTTTGGAGATTTATAACTTTTATGATGTAGTTTAAATTCTTGAAGTTCTTTGCTTAAATTTAAACTTAAATTTTTTGCTAACTTTATACTCTCTATACTTGGTACATACTCTTTTAATTCATCTTTTTTACTCTTTATCATTGCATTAACTGGTGCTAAAAATGTTATTTTATTATCGAAATTTGATTTTAAATAAGATATTTTATTTTTTTTATCAACTTCATATTTAATTCCATAATTTTTTAAAACTTCTTTATGCTCTTTTATCGTAGCTAATACTCTTTGTAATTGTCTATCGTTGTTTATTGGATATCCAATTGCATCTAAAAGTGTACTTGAACTTTCATCTGACATTTCTTCTTTTTGTTTGTTTTTATTAAAAATAACCATATTAATACCACTTTTATGTGTCCAAAAAAATCTTATTATAGCTTTTAGTAGAGGATTTTTTATTTTTAATAATTGTTTCAACTCTAATTTATAGTTTATTGTTATTTCTTCCCCAAAAAATTTTATATAATCTTGGTCAAATCTTATATAATAACTATCAAATTCTTCATCATATCCCAATCCTCCTAATATTGAAAAGATATAAAACTTTTCATATTTAGAATTTGGCTTAATTTTTATAATTGAACTTTTAATTTCCGTTAATTTTGTTTCTAACCATTTAGTATTAGCTATATTAGAACCATATTCTTCTAAAACTTTTCTTGCACTAAAAAGTGCATATAAATTTCCATTTTTTTCCCTTATTTCACAATTAGAAAGTATAACATCAAGCAAATCTCTATGCAGTTGTCCTAATAAAACATTTTCAATAATTAAAGTTCCCCATTTTGTTTTTATTTCTTTTTTATTTTTATTTGCTTTAAAATCTTTATATATTGAATTAGTTCCATTTATTTTATCAAATGGTTGAAATAAACACATTCTTGCTTCACTTATAGTTGATAGGCTATAAGTGAATTTATTTATTAAATCTTTTTTATGTCCTTTAAAGTTAAAAGTTAATTGTTCTGACATTTTTTTCCTTTTTCAAAAATTTTAGAAAAATCTCTCTTTTTTTAATAACTATAAGAGATTCTATAATAACCTACAAAATAGGTAAAAAGTGCATTATATTATGTCGTAAAGTGCATTATATTATGTCGCAAGTGCATTATATTATGTCGCAAGTGCATTATATTATGTCGTAAAGTGCATTATATTATGTCGCATTTTTTTTAGAAACTCAATGTTTTTTTTAGAAAGTGCATTATTAAGTGTCGTTTTCATTTTAGAACTTCTAAAATTTAAGCTTATTTTTATTTTCAATGGCTTTTTTTCTAAAAAATAACATAGTTTCTAAAAAGTAATTTTTTTTAAAATTAGTGCATTATTTAATGTCGGAAAAAAATTGCGAATTGTATTATTTTAAAATTAAATGAAAATTAAATATACTATAAGATTTTAAAATTATCTACTCATTTTAGAAATTTCATTATTTAATTTCTTGTAAACTTCAATATTAAATATATTTAAATATATTTTTGATACATCATCTCTATTTTGCTGTTTCATCTGATTTTTTATAGTATTAATGCTATTTAATGCAATTTTCGTTGTATTAATTAAGCCATTTGAACTTTGGTTTAAATTAAGTTTTGTAGCTACTTTTTG
Source organism: Campylobacteraceae bacterium (assembly GCA_016744535.1). GTDB lineage: Bacteria > Campylobacterota > Campylobacteria > Campylobacterales > BB28 > BB28. The sequence continues at coordinate 2,160 of JADGEE010000044.1, read as the reverse complement.
TTTGAATTTTATTGTAGAAAAATCTTCATTAATTCTATTGAAATCAAATTTAACTTCTGCTACTGAATAACTATTAAAAATTAAAAGTATAGTAGCTATGTTGAGTTTAAACATTTTTTTCCTTTAACTCAATTTTTTACATTTTTGGTTTTTTGGATTTAGTTTTATCAATATTTTTATCATCATCTTTTTTGTTTTCATTAGTTTTTTTAACTTCTCTCTTATGCTCTTCAATTTTTATTCTTCCAACTTTTACATCTTTAAATTTTACTTCATTATCAAGATTTAATTTTTTAATAATTTCATCTTTATTTGCTATTTCACCAAAATCTCTTTCAAATTTGAAAACAAATTGTTTGAAAAGTTTTGTAAAACTTCTTCTAGCTCCTCTTTTAAATTGCTTTCTCCTCCACTCTTTTGTAGCTCTTCTAAAATTTCCATTTGTTGTTTTGAGATTTGATTTAACATTTTGTAACTCTCTATTTGCTGTTTTGACATCTCTTTTAATATTTCTAATAATTCTTCGTTCATTTGATTTATCCTTTGGTACTGGTTTTAAATAATCTTCTACATCTTTTAAGTGGGCTTTAATAGATTCCATATTGCTATTTACTTCATTTATTAAATATTTACTCTCTTTTGTAGCTTCATTGACCTGTTGAGAGAGTTCATCATTCTCTAGTACAATTTTGCTTTTTGGTTCTTTATTCTCTTTTGCTTCTTGGTTCTCTTTGATATTCTTGTCATTGAGTTTAAACTTAGTTGATGTAATTCTTAACTCTTCTGCTCTCTTGGTTACACTTAAACCTTTTTCAACTACATATTCACTTATAGCTTTTTCCATCTCTTTTGCACCACTTCCCCAATAATGGATATGACCTGTATTGCAAGTAGTGTCAGATGTTGGATGTAAATCTACAATACCTTTAAATTCACTATCTTTGAACTTTTCAGTTAAGTAATCCCCTAAATCTTTTTTGATATATTTTATTTCATCTAGTGTCTTTATATTTAGTAAATCAGCATTTACAACACATTTATCATTATGGAATTGAATTACCCAATCTCTTAAAGCTGATTTGGAATTTTTGATTAAAAAGTTTTGAGGAATATTAACCCCATAAGCAAACTCCTTTTCATTTGATTTACCTTTTTCTTGTCTTAGAAAGCTTCTTGATTTTGGGCTAATTGGAGGCATTTTTTAACTCTGTTTTACATTTTCTTGATAAATAATCTTCTTCTAAAGATAAGTTTCGTGAAGTAGGTGCAATTATGAAATTACTTAATTTAAACCATACGCTATATAAAAAAACTTCATTAAAACTACAATTTGTATTTTCTATTGAGCTTTTTAAAAACTCATTGTATTTAGTTATAAATTTATATTCATTATTTTCAGCTTCAGTTGTATATATAAAAATCGAAAAACTAAAAATAGTAAAAATAGTAAAAAAAATTGACATTAACTTTATCATTTTTAACTCTTTAATTTTTCAACTTCATTGAAATTTAAATCAAGTTCACTCTCTAGTTCATTTATGCTTTTGTCTCTTTGCTGTATGGCTTCATCTCTCTCTTTTACGCTATCTTTGAGTTTAACAATTAACTCATTTGATTCCTCTAAAGCTTTATGAAATTTTTCTAAATCTGTTTTGAAATCTTTTAGAGTTGAATTTAATTGAGTAACCTCTTTATCTCTTTTTTTTCTTATTTTTAACTCTTTGAGATAATTTGCATAATTTGTTTTATTTTTTTGTTCAAATTCTATTGCTTTATTTTGAGTTTTTAAATATCCATTAACTCCGCCAATCTCTTTTAAAGCCACTATATCGCTTTTAATGTCTTCCTCAACTAAAACTATGGTCAAGTCTAAATATCTACTTTTTAGAGTATGTTTTACTTCATTAAGGCTCATTCCATTTTGAAGTAGTTCAACATACTCTTTCTTACATTCTATTTTTTGTTTTTCAGCTTCAATTTCTTCAAGTTCAAACTCTTTCATTTTAAGTTCAAACTCTTCTTTCATTCGATTTAATTTAGCTTGTTTGAATTTCTCTATATTAGAGCTTTTAATTTTTTCAAATCAAAACTCCATCCGTTTGTATAATCAGGTTGCCATTGTGAAACCTCACAGCCAATGGATCGGGCAATTTCGTACAA
>JADGEE010000142.1 GCA_016744535.1 Campylobacteraceae bacterium | reverse complement strand
AGCTTGTATTATTGCAATGTAAATATTATAAAAATAAACAGTTAAGTTATAATGATATATTTGCTATTTATGGAAAAATGGATATTTTCACTAAAAGAAAAAGATACAATAGTTATGAAGAAATTAGAAGCATAAATTCAATTAAGAATGTTAAAAATACATTAGTAATTCCACATTCAGATAGCTTGAGCTTTGGTGCAAAAAAAGCATTAGATGAGATTAATACTAATAAATTTCAAAATTTAGTAATTGAAATTCACGAGTTAAAAAAGTAAAAAAGTGAACTTAAAGGTTTTTTTAAATAATCAATATATGGGATATTTATATAAAGATACTCATAGTAGATATTGTTTTCAATACGATTTAAATTATATAAATAATAAAACTAATCATATTCATAGAGAGCTTTTAATTCCATCTACAAAGATGTTTCCATTATTTGATAATTTAATTCCTGAAGGAGTTATGTTTGATAATATGGTTAAAAAATATGGAACAAAAGATAAAGTAATTTTACTTTCTAAATTAGAAGATAATTTAGGTAGTTTTTCATTTGAAGATTCAAAAAATTTATATAGAGTTTTTGTAAAATCAAATATCAATATAAAGAGCTATACGGAAGCATTAAGTACAGAGTTTGAAAAGGATTTTGATAAGGATATTTATAACAGCATTATTTTATCTAAAATAAATTCATCAATGTCTTTTTCAGGAAATCAACCAAAAATATCTCTATTATCAGAAAATGGTACGCTATCTATTCCAAATAAAAGCTTTTTTGCAAATGTTATCCTAAAAGTACATCACTCTGAATATGTAGATTTAGCTTTAAATGAACTTATGTTTATGAATTTTGCAAAATATGAGTTAAATTTTAATACTCCTAAAAGTTACCTTTTCATAGATAAAATTGAAAAAGATTTTAAATTACAAGAAAAAATAAATTATATTGTTGAGAGATTTGATTTAGATTTTAAAAATGGTAAAAAATTAGAGTGCTATGAATTTGCTCAATTAATGGGAATTAATAGTGAAGATAAATATTTAAATACTACTGAAAACTTATTTTATTTTGCGAAAAATATATTATCTCAAGATGATTTAAATAAAATGTTTGAATATTATTATCTTGGCTATTTAATAGGTAATGCAGATATGCACATTAAAAACTTTGCAGTTATAAAACATAATAAAAAAGAGTATTCACTTGCTCCAATGTATGATATGCTCTCAACTGTAAATTATGAAAATATCAAAGAGTTTCAAAGCTTAGCATTAAATTTAAACTCTACAAGTAACCCATCATTAAAAGAGATATATGAATTTGCTTTTAATTTGGATATAGATTTAAATAGACTTAGAAGAGTAAATTTAACTATTTTAGATAAATTAAAAATCTATATAGATAAAACATCTTTTGAAAATTCAAAACCGTTTTTAGATAGAGTTGAAGCAATTCAAAATCATTTATCAAATCATTTTGAGGTTGAAGTAGATGTTGTATATGAGGGCAATTACAAACAAATTATTTATAATTTTGACTTTAAGAGGCTTAATTATTGTTTAGAGAATAAAATAGAGTTAGATAGCTTAAATGAAGCGTATAATGAAATATTTAATGATAAAGAATTTATTGAAAGTGAGCTTGATAAATTTGAAAAATTAGAATATATGATGATTGAAATTGATATTTTTAACAAAAATATTATCAAAAAAATTCAATAGTAGTATCTACATTGAGCTATTAGAATATCTTCATTCACGATTTTATAAACTAATCTGTGTTCTTTATTGATTCTTCTTGAGTAATAACCAGACCAATTATATTTTAATGGTTCAGGCTCACCAATCCCACTAAAAGGATTTCTTTTAATTTGATTAATTAATATATTAATTCTTTTTAAAATTTTTTTATCTACTTTTTGCCAATATAAATAATCTTCCCAAGCTTCGTCAGCCCAAATTAGCATTAATCTATCAACTCTCTTTCGTTACCTCTGTTGTTTTCTAACTGTTGGATAGCACTATTTAATCTTTTAGCATTTTTTTCACTTTGCATTAAATAAGCTGTTTCTTCATAAGATTTAAAATCTTCTAATGAAATCATAACAACTGGTTCGTGATTTTGTCTTGTTATAATTAATGGAGAGTGATTATTAACAACTATATTCATAACTGATGATAAATTTTTTCTTGTATAACTAAAATTCACAGTTCTCATTTTAATCCTTTATATGTACAAATATTAGTACATATAAGCTAAAAAGATGTTTAAGATATTTCTCTCACTCTCTCCATTTCAGCACTTTTACTATCAACACTTTTTAATTCTTCTAAAACTTCACATTGATTCTCTATCTGTTTTATGTGCTTTAAATTTAAACTATCATTTGAGAAATAGTTATGATAAAGAATTAAAAATGCTCTAGTGACTCTATCATCAAATACAGCTCCTCTACTTCCATCATTTTTATGGCTTACTTGAATAGTTAATTTCTTTTTTCTTTTGTAATAACTTAAAATAAGTTGTAACTTTTTGTTTTCTATTTTGCTATTTAGTAACCCTGCAGGAAAGCCCATATAAATGGAAATTAGTTTATGAAAAACTATAATTCTAAAGAGAGTTATTAATTTTTCAATATTGCTTATATTTGGCTCAAGAATGCTTAAAAGTTCATCTTTCATATTCGTACCACTGTAACCTAGTGCAAAATTACCAACTAAATATCTTTCAAAATCCAGTGAGAAGAATTCTAGTAAATTTTTTAAAAACTTTATTGAAAAAAAAGCAGTTTTTTTATTTTTACTATCAATATCTAAAATTTTAACACTCTCATCAATTTTAATTTTTTTAAAATCTACTACAAAATAACCTCTCATAATAGATTTATCTTTTTGTAAGAATTTAACTTCTTCATAAGTAGGGCTAAATTCTATTATTATCTCTTTTTTATTATCATCCTTGAAAAATTTATCAAATATAAGCGTTTCAGCTATTAAAAACATATCTGTATAGAGTGCCTCTTTATAATTTTTATTGAAATTATTTTCAAATGGTTTCAAAATATTTTTTAATTCATCAATAGGTTCTTGTCTAAATAGATTTTTTATCTCTTTTGTATATGTTATTTTCACTTTAGATTGTAGATTTTTATCAATATATTTAATATCTTTATCAAATATATTATTAACTGCATTTTTGAATATATTTAAATGCTTTCTCTTTACATAATCTGAAACAGTTAAATATCTAAAAAAATAACTATTTAAATACTCTTTTTGTCCAAATCTATATGGAATTTTTTGTAAAGCATAACTGTTTTTTGTAAATTCTCTAAAGCCATCTCTAAGAAAATTAAATATTTTTTTCTCCTTTTTGATTGCCAAATAAAATAATAAATAAAATAGAGTTATTTCAAGTGCAGTAATTGCTATTAAATATTCTACTTTTAGATTATTTTTATATACAAAAAATATATCTAATATAAAAAGTAAAAGTATAATTATTGGATTTAGTGGAGTTGCAAAAAAACTAAAATTTAAAAAATCTGCTATTTTGCCTTTTGCATATAAAAACAGATGAGATAAAAGCACTAATGAGAGTATGACAAATACTCCTATGTCTGTATAGCTAGAGTAAAAAAATATAGATGAAATACTTAGTTCTTGATTTCTATCTAAAAAAATAGATGCAAATCCAATTGCAAATAAGAGAGTAAAAAATCTACTTAACCATAAATTTAATCTTTGTCTTTTATATTGCTCTAGTAAATCAGCACTATTTCTGGATGTTTCGGTATCGCTTCCACTGTTCAAAATATTTTCCTTTAACTTTTAAATCATAATAAAATTTTTACCTGCATTATTAACCATCTTTTCAACACCTTCTCTATTTAGCATTAATGGTGGAACTGCTTCCCAAATCTCTTTAAAAAACTCTTCTCTATTACTGTTTATATACTCATTTATATCAAATTGATAATTTTTTATCTCTAATTCTGTAATAATTCCATCAGCTATTTCTCTTGGAGAATAGATATATCTATTTGAAAAAGGGATTAAGTTTTTTTCATTTCTAAAATAAGTTTTTGATTCAATTATGAAATTATTTAAAGTATTATCATCTATCTTTAGAGAGTATCTATCAAAATAATCTTTAAAAATAGAATCTTCTTTGATAGAGTTTTTTAACTCTTTATTTTGTAAAATTTTAATGGCTATCTCTTCTAAATCTATTTTTGATGAAAATTCATATAAATTTAGTATTTCTACAACTTCTTTATATTTATCTAAAATTGAAATATCAATTAACTCTCAATACCTTTACCCTCACTACACGCCTATAAATTTTATTTATGTGAAAAATTGCTATAATTAACATATGAAAAATGTAATAACTTTAGAAAAAGAACTTAAAAATTATT
>JADGEE010000141.1 GCA_016744535.1 Campylobacteraceae bacterium | reverse complement strand
AGAAAAGGAAAGATAATGAAAGTTTTATTAATTAAAGATGTAAAAAGTCTGGGTAAAAAAGGTGAAGTAAAAGAGGTAAAAGATGGTTATGGAAGAAATTTTATAATCGGTAGAGGATTTGGAAAATTAGCTACAAACGAAGTAATTAATAAATATAAAGCTGGTGAAAAAAAAAAAGAAGAAGCTAAGCAAGATGAAATTGTAAGATTAAAAGATGCTTCTAAGAAGTTTGAAGAGATTACTGTAAAAATTGTTAAAAAACTTGGAGCAAATGGGAGTCTATTTGGTGCTATTACAAAAGATGAAGTTGCTCACGCACTTTTAGATCAATTTAAAATAGAGATTGATAAAAAGGGGATTGATATTAAAAATCCAATTAAAATGACTGGTATTTTTGAAGTTGATGTAAAATTAGGTCACGGAGTTCACGGAACACTTAAAATTGATATAATGGGAGAATAATGTTTAAAGCAACAACGATTTTAGCATATAAAGGTGAAAACTCTGCTGTTATTGGTGGAGATGGTCAGGTAACCTTTGGAAATGCTATATTAAAGGGAAATGCTACAAAAATTAGAAAAATGCATAATGGAAAAGTTTTAGCAGGATTTGCTGGAAGTACAGCTGATGCTATGAATCTGTTTGATATGTTTGAGCGAAATCTTGAAACTAGAAAAGGTGATTTATATAAAGCTGTAATTGAGTTTTCAAAAGAGTGGAGAAAAGATAAAATTTTAAGAAGACTTGAAGCTATGATGATAGTTTTAAATACTAAACATATTTTTATTTTAAGTGGAACTGGTGATGTTGTAGAACCAGAAGATGGAAAATTAGCCTCTATCGGAAGTGGTGGAAACTTCGCTATAAGTTCAGCTCGTGCATTGCAAAGACACTCAACTTTAACTCCTGAAGAGTTAGTAAAAGAGAGTTTAATGATTGCAGGTGAACTATGCATTTATACAAATCAAAATATTAAAATTTTAAAAATTGGAGATGAGTAAATGAGTATGACTCCAAAAGAAATTGTAAACTATTTAGACCAGTATATAATTGGTCAAAAAGATGCTAAAAAAGCAATAGCTATTGCACTTAGAAATAGACATAGAAGAATGCAACTTCCTCTTGAACTTCAAGAGGAAATAATGCCAAAAAATATTTTAATGATAGGCTCAACTGGTATTGGTAAAACTGAAATTGCAAGAAGATTAGCTAAAATGATGAGTCTACCATTTGTAAAAGTTGAAGCTAGTAAATATACAGAAGTTGGCTTTGTTGGTCGTGATGTTGAATCAATGATTAGAGATTTAGTATTAGAGGCAATTAGACTTGTAAAGATTGAGCATAAAGAGAAAAATCAAGACATAATTGAGGATTATGTAAATAAAAAAATTACAGAAAAAATACTTCCTCCACTTCCAAAAGGTGCTACTGAAAATAAGAAAAAAGAGTATGAAGCTAGTTTTACTAAAATGAGTATTAGAGTTCATAATGGCGAATTAGATGATAAAAAAATTGAAGTAGATATTAAAAAAAGTTTAGATTTAGGTGATTCAAACCTTCCACCAGATGTTGTAAATATGCAAGAGTCACTTTTTAAAATGTTGGGTGGACTTAACAAAGATGAGCTTAAAAAAGAGGTTACAGTAGCTGAAGCAAAAGATTTATTGAAAGTTGATGCAATTGAACAATTAGTTGATAATGAAGCTATTAAAAAAGAGGCTATTGAGAGAGTTGAGCAAGGTGGAATTGTATTTATTGATGAGATTGATAAAATTGCAGTTAGTTCAAAAAGCCAAGGTAGAAATGACCCAAGCAAAGAGGGAGTTCAAAGAGATTTACTCCCAATAGTTGAGGGAAGTACAGTCACAACAAAACACGGTCAAGTTAAAACTGACCATATTCTATTTATTTCAGCTGGAGCATTTCATTTAAGTAAACCAAGCGATTTAATTCCTGAACTTCAAGGTAGATTTCCTTTAAGAGTTGAATTAAATTCACTTGATGAAGAGGCGTTATATAAAATTTTAACTATAACTAAAAATTCACTATTAAAACAATATGAAGCACTTTTAGGAGTTGAAGGGGTTGAGCTTGAATTTACTGATGGAGCAATTAAAGCGATAGCAAAACTTTCAAGTTTAGCAAATGAAAAAACTGAAGATATTGGAGCAAGACGACTGCATACAGTAATTGAGAGAATACTTGAAGATATTAGTTTTAGTGCTGATGAGAAAAAGGGTGAAAAAATTGTTGTTGATGAAAAATTAGTACATAAAAAACTTGATGATTTAATAGATAATGAAGATGTAGCAAGATACATATTATGATGGATAATATTACAAAATCAGGCTTTATCGCTGTTGTAGGGAGACCAAATGCAGGGAAAAGCTCACTTTTAAATTGGTTAGTTGATGAAAAAATTACGCTAGTTTCTCATAAAGCAAATGCTACTAGAAAGAGAGCAAATGTAATTGTGATGCACAATAATGCTCAACTTATTTTAGTTGATACCCCAGGGATTCACGAGCGAGAAAAACTTTTAAACCAATTTATGCTTGAGGAAGTTTTAAAAGCTATTGGTGATTGTGATTTAATTATTTTCCTTTCACCTGTAACTGATTCATTAGAACATTATGAAAAATTTTTAAATTTAAATAAAAAAAATGTAAAACATCTAATTTTACTTACAAAGACGGATTTTGTAACAAATGATGAAGTTTTAAATAAAATTGAAGAATTTAAAAAATATCAAAATAAATTTTCAGAATTAATTCCTATATCTATTACAAAAGGGATTAATAAAGATAGTCTTTTAGATTCTATTGCAAAATATACTCCAGAATCTCCATATCTATTTGATCCAGAAATTTTAACAACAGAGAAAATTAGAGATATTTACAAAGAGTATATTAGAGAATCAGTTTTTGAAAATGTTAGTGATGAGATTCCTTATGAAACAGATATTTTAATAGAGAAGATAGAAGAAAAACCTGCAATTGATAGAGTATTTGCTTCGATTATTGTAGAGAAAAATTCTCAAAAAATGGTTGTTATTGGAAAAGATGGGGCAACCATCAAAAGAGTTGGAAAATATGCAAGAAAATTAATTGAAAATTTTTGCCAAAAGAAAGTCTATTTAGAGCTATTTGTTAAAGTAAAAAAGGGCTGGTCTAAAGATAGAAAAAGCTTATCTGAATTTGGTTATGAATTTTAGGAGATAATAATGAGATTTTTGATTGCTTTTATAATTTTTTTTTCAATAAATTTAATAGCAAAAGATGTAATAGAGTTATACAGAACAAGTGGTTTACAAGAGGTAGAAAAATATTTAGAAGCCGAGCTTAAAAGTAGAAATTATTGGTTAAAGAGACTTCAAAATATAGAGACAGACTATGGTTTTTATGAGGATTTAGATTACTTTTTATTATGTAATAAATATTTAAAAGATTTTAAACTTTACAAAATAGATAATAATAAATTTAAATTTATGAGTAGTACTAATGCTATAGTTGGTAAAATGGGTGATAAAGAGAAAGAGGGAGATTTAAAAACTCCTGTTGGCGTTTATGATTTAACACAAAAATTGTCAAATGTAGATAAGTTTTATGGTCCATTAGCTTTTGTTACATCATACCCAAATACTTATGACAAAATTAGAGGTAAAGATGGTCACGGAATTTGGATTCACGGAGTTCCTCTTAACAATGGTAAGAGAGATGATAATACTAAAGGGTGTATTGCTTTAGAAAATGAGTATTTAAGCAATTTAGAAAGTGAAATAAATTTTAAAAAATCACTTTTAATTATTGCAGAAGATGGTTTGCAAAAAGTATCAAAAAATGAATTAGCTATAATATTAAGTTCGCTTTATAAGTGGCGAGAGGCTTGGAAACTAAGTGATGTAGATAGTTATTTATCATTTTATAATAAAAATTTTCAAAGATATGATAAATTGAATTTTGAAGATTTTAAAAAATATAAAGATAGAATTTTCAAAAGAAAACAGGAAAAAATTATAAAATTTAGTAATATTAATATTGCTCCATATCCAAATTTATATAATGAAAAACTATTTCGTATCACATTTTTTGAAGATTATCAAACTAAAAGTTATCAATTTAGAGGTAATAAAGAGTTATATGTAAAAGTTATAGATAATAAAATGTCAATTATTTTGGAAAAATAGTATTGATAAAAATTTTATTTTTTATACTTTTGACTCTCTCTTTAAATGCTAAAAATATTCTATTAATGACAGGAAAACACAAAGCTTCTCTTTATAGTGCATATCTACTTACAAATAAATATAATTTTGATAATATAAAGTTTATTATAGATGATAATATAAATAATAGAAAAATTGATTATATAATTAAATTAAAGATATCAGATAAAAATTTTATTTTAGCTGATAAATCTATAGCTAAGAGTGCATTGAAAGTTGTAAGAGAGTTAAATTTACAACTGATTGAAGATTTATTTAGTATAAAAATTTTATCTTTGAAAGAGCCTAGTCTTGAAGTATTATTAGATAAAAATCTAACACTTAAAGAGCAAAAAGAGTTTCA
>JADGEE010000140.1 GCA_016744535.1 Campylobacteraceae bacterium | reverse complement strand
TATTTAATCACTAATCTTAAATTTTTATAATTAATATTGATGTTTTAAATCAAAACTTAAGAGATTTAAGATTAAAATCTATTGGTTAAACTTAATAAAGGAAATTTTATGGCAGTTGAGTACTATACACCAGGGGTTTATGTAGAAGAGGTTTCAGGTGGTTCAAAACCAATAACAGGAGCACCAACAAATATAGCTGGTTTTATAGGTGAGAGTAGAAGTGGCGTAATTAATAAGCCAGTCCAAATAACAAGTTGGGCACAATACTTTGATACCTTTATTGGCTATAACTTAGTTGATAAAATGACTCCTAGAGGTACAGTTGAAAAAGATGCTGATGGAAATTCTGTAAAAGAGGAAGTTCCTTATGATAAAACAACTGACCTTGACTGGGGAGTTTATGGATTCTTTAACAATGGAGGATCTAAATGTTTTGTAGTAAGTGTACATAATTTAGAAGCTGGAGCTAATAACTCTGATAAAATAAAAAAAGCACAAGACGACCTTAAAAAAGCAGAAGATGAGTTAAAAACTACAAAAGATAAAAATGGCGTAAATAAAAAAATTGCTGATTTAAAAAAAGAGATAGATAACTTAAATAAGCCAAGTTCATCAAGTTTTGATTTAACAAATGCAATTATTGGAAATGATGGTGGACCAAATAAAAGAACTGGTCTTCACTGCTTTAAAGATGCACTTGAAGTTGCTCTTTTATGTGCACCAGGTGTTACAAATTCAGCAGTACAACAAGAGATTTTAGTCTTTGCAGAAACATTTAATGTCTTTGCTATATTAGATGCACCGAAAACTCTTGATGAGTTAAAAAATTTCGGTTTAAGTACAGATTTACCTGGACTTTCAAATTTAGCGTCAAAATGTGCTTCAAAACAAGCTGCAATATATTTTCCTTGGGTTAATGTATATGACCCAGCTACAAAAGGTGACAGACCAACTGCTCCAAGTGGTTTTATTGCTGGAGTTTATGCGAGAGTTGATGGTGAGAGAGGTGTTCATAAAGCACCAGCAAATGAGCAAGTAAAATTAGTAACAAGTTTAACTTATTCATTAAGTGATACTGAACAAGAGAGCCTTAATATGAAAGGTGTTAATTGTATTAGAGATTTTAGTGATTTAGGTGTTAGAATTTGGGGTGCTAGAACTACTATTTCTGCAACTGATCCAGAGTGGAGATATATCAATGTAAGAAGACTCTTTAATATGATAGAGAGAAGTTTAGAAGGTGGAATAAAATGGGCTGTGTTTGAGCCAAATGACGGTGGATTATGGACAAGTCTTTCAAGAAATACAACTGCATTTTTAACTAGAATTCACGCAAGTGGAGCTTTTGCTGGAACACTAGCACAAGGTTTTTTCGTAAAGTGTGACGCTTCAACTAATCCACAAGAGAATATTGATGCAGGAATTGTAACTATGGAGATAGGAATAGCACCTGTTAAACCTGCTGAATTTGTTGTAATAAGAATTTCACAAAAAGCACCTAATGAATAATTAAAGGAGTAAGAGTATGGCACAAGATGGCGATAGAAGAGACCCGTATGCTGGGTTTAATTTTAGAATGGAAATAGATGGAATTGAAGTTGCAGGTTTTAGTGAAATTAGTGGAGGAGAGATGACAACTGCTGTTGTTGAGTACTCTGATGGTGATGACCAAAATTATACTACTAGAAAAATTCCGGGTAGAACAAATTACACTAATATTACTTTTAAAAGAGGTATTTCTGAAGGAACTGAATTATGGGAATGGTGTGAAACTATTAGTGACTGGGAGAGAGTAATTGAGAGAAAAGATGTTACTATCCAACTTTTAGATGATACAGGTGAGGGACAAAAAACTTATAACCTTTTTAGTTGTTGGCCTTGTAGATATAAAGGGCCTGATTTAAATGCAGGAGATGATGGGTTAGCGATTGAAGAGATAGAATTTGCATTTGAAAAATTAGAGATAGAAGATTAAATTTAACCTCCCTTTGGGGGTTTTAAATAAACAATTTTCGATATAAAATTATTTATTTAAAAAAATGTTAAAATTATAATAAAAAATAAGGAAATTTAAATGTTTAAAACTGAATATGAATTTACTCTACCAAAAGGTTATGTAGACAAAAATGGAAAATTACATAAAAAAGGTGTAATGCGTTTAGCTACTGCAAAAGATGAAATTGCACCACTTCAAGATTATAAAGTTAAAAATAATGAAGCTTATATGATAATAATTTTACTTAGTCGTGTTATAAGTAAAATTGGTGAAGTAGAACATATTGATACTGGTGTTATTGAAAAATTATTCTCTAGTGATTTGGACTTTTTACAAAAATTTTATCAAAAGATAAATTCATCTGATAGTACAGAAGTTGCAATTAAGTGTCCTCACTGTGAGAGTGAAATCACTCTTCCAATTGATGAAGTTTTATCCCCGGAGTAATTACTTGCTACCCCTTAAAAGAGTTACAAAAAGAGGTAGCATATGTTGCTTATCATTTTCACTGGACAAAAGATAACATACTTGATATGACACATAAAGAGAGACACAACTGGGCAAAAGAGATTTCTGAAATAAATGAGCGTATAAACTCGGGAGGATAAAATGAATCAATACCTTACACCTGGGATTTATATAGAACATAATCCAACAATAGATACTAAAAATATAAAAAGTTTTTCTACTCTCTTTTTAAGTTTTGGAATTAAAAAAAATGTATTAAAACCAGTAGTATTAAACTCTCTTTCTGATATTGTAAAATATCCATTTTTAAAAGATGATTTATTAATTACAAAAGCGATAAAAATTTTCTTTGAAAATGGTGGGAAAAAATTATATCTACTCTCACTTCTTCAAAAAAGTGTTTTTGATATTAATAACTTTAAAGAATTTTTATCAAAAAATTGTGATGGTTTAATTGATTTAGAGACGATAGTAGCAGTTGATATATTTGATAATAATTATTTAAATAAAATTATATCTTTAGAAGAGACTATTCTTTTGCAAAATGAAATTTCAAAATATTGTAAAAATAGTTTTAGAATATCTATAAGTGATTTACCAATAGATTACTCAAATAAACATTTAGATAGTTTAATGGATACAGTAATCTATTATCCTTGGATTATAAACAGTCAAAACTTTAAAATCCCACCATCTGTTTATGTACTTGGGATGTTTTCTAAAGTAGCGATAGAAGATGGAGTCTATGTATCAATTGCAAATAAGCGATTAAGAAATGCGATTGATGTAACAAAAAATTTAAATAAAAATGAGATAGAGAATTTATACAAATCAGAGATTAACCCTATTATTAGAAATTTAAATGAAGGTGTAAAAATTTGGGGTGTAAAGACATTTAATTCAAATACCAAAATAATTAATCAACTAAGAGTCTTAAATTATATCAAAAGAAATGTACAAAATATTGCAAAATGGTATATTTTTGAGCCAAATAGTGAATACTTAAAAGAGAAATTAACAAGAAAAATTGATAATTTTCTATTTGAAATTTGGCAAGAGGGAAATTTAAAAGGTGAAAATCAAGATGAAGCTTATCAAATTATTTGTGATGAGAGAAATAATAGTGAACAAGATTATGAAAATGGAAGATTAAATATTGATATTGCTATTTCAATTACAAAACCACTTGAGTTTATATTAATAAATTTAAATAGAGCAGAGAGTGATGGAAATCAAGCAAGTATGAGTATTTCATAAGGAAAACTAATGGCAAAAAAGAAAAAAGCTGGAGATAGAAATGACCCATTTGTTAGCTTTAACTTTAGAGTTGAAATTGATGGAATAGAAGTTTTTGGATTTCAACAAGTAGATTCAATCTCTAATGAATCTGAAATATTTGAGTATCAAGAGGGTGGAGTAAATAATTTTATACATAAACTTGTAGGACAAGGTAAACAGAGTAATATTACTTTAAAATATGGAATCACAACAGATAAAAGTATGTATGAATGGAGAAAATTAGTTCTTAATCATAATATTGATAAAGCTAAAAAAAATGGAACTATTAAATTAGTTGAAAATGGTAAAGTTTTAAAAAAATGGGTTTTTTATAATGCGTGGCCTTCTAAATGGGAAGCACCTAATTTAAATAGTATGGAAGATTCTGTTGCAGTTGGTTTACTTGAACTTGCAGTTGAGAGAATTGAAGAGAAGTGAAATTTTTCTCACCTCATAGTAAAAAATTTACTAAAGATATAACAAAAAAATACAAATTAAAATTTAAATTCAAACAAAAATTTATAAATAAAAAATCTTTCATACAAGAATTAATTAATAAATATAGAGTAAATAGAGATAGTAATTCTATAATATCGCAATGGACACTTTTATTTATAAATAGTTTTTTACAAAATAAAAATAAAAGTTTTTTTTCTAACACATTTACTAATAACACAATATATAAAACTAAACAATCTATTTTTAAAGTCAAGAGTTTAGAAAAAGAGATAAAAAAAATTTATATTGGTAAAGTCAAATATAAATTACAATACCCTCAAGAACAAAAAGATTTAACTACTAAAAATAATAAAATTATTGAAGCAAAAAGTAAGTTAAAAAAAGTAATTCCAATTCAAACAGAATATAAAGAGTTTAAAGATAAAAAATTAGTTATCAATAAACTTTATGAAAGTATCAAAAATAGCGAACTAATCAAACAGAAATTTAATATTGTCAATGAAAAT
>JADGEE010000043.1:8616-24080 GCA_016744535.1 Campylobacteraceae bacterium | reverse complement strand
TAGAGGAAATAATAGATTATGAGTAATAAATTTGATAAATTACCACTTTCAGAAAAATTTTTAGATAATATCGATTCACTTGGATTTCAAGAGATGACAGCAATTCAAAATTTGGCGATTGAGCCAATCTTAAATAGAAAAGATGTAGTAGTATCCTCTGCAACAGGAAGCGGTAAAAGCGTTGCATTTGGAATACCAATAGTACATACTCTAAATGTAAAAAAATTTAAAACCCAAAGTTTAATTATTACACCAACAAGAGAGCTAAGCACCCAAGTTGCAAAAACTATAAGAGATTTATCAAGACATATTCATAATGTAAAAATTTTAGTTCTTTGTGGTGGTGTAGCTAAACGACCTCAACTAAACTCACTATCTCACGGAGCTCATATTATTGTAGGAACTGTTGGACGAGTACTTGATCATCTTAAAAATGGACATTTAAATCTTGATGATATAGAAAACTTTGTTTTAGATGAAGCTGATAAAATGTTAAATATGGGATTTTTAAAAGATATAAAAGCTATTGTATCTTATCTTCCAAAACATAGACAAAATATGCTTTTTTCTGCTACATACCCAACAGAGATTAAAGAACTTTCATCTTTTATGAATAGACCAGAATTCATCGAAAACAGAACTTCAACTCCTGATATTAAAGAGTATTTTATACAGACTAAAAATAAATTAAACACTTTAGAAGATATTTTATTAGAGATAGAACACGATTCTATTTTAATTTTTACAAATCAAAAAATAAAAAGCGAAGAGTTAGCTGATTATTTACATAACTTAGGTTACTCTACTGATGCACTTCATAGTGATTTAGAACAATACGATAGAGATGAGGTTTTATTACTATTTTCAAATAAGAGTTTAAATATTTTAGTAGCTAGTGATATTGTCTCAAGAGGAATTGATATTGCTGATGTTGGATGTGTTATAAATTATGAAGTACCATTTAAGAGTGAAGTTTACACTCATAGAATTGGTAGAAGTGCAAGAGGTGGTGAGAGTGGTTTAGCTTATACATTAGTTGGAAATGAAGATGAAAAATCATTAATGGATTTAGAAGATTATACAAATAAAACTTATAAGTTTTCAACTATTAAAACTATTAAAACAACTATTAAAAAATCAAAATTTAGAACTATTAGAATCCATAGTGGAAAAAAACATAAAATGCGTGCAGGTGATATTGTTGGTGCATTGTGTAGAGATGATGTTATAAAATTTAAAAATATAGGTAAAATTGATGTATTACCATTTTACTCTTATGTAGCAATTACTAGTGATGTATTTAATAAAGCTTTAAAATTACTTCAAAAATACGGAGTTAAAAATAAGAGAATAGAAATAATTGAATTGAGTTAATACTAAAATTATGAAAATAAATATATTTATTTTACTCGAACACTCTCTATCTGCTTTAAATAAGCATTAATACTCTCATCATACATAGCCTCGAGATTTACCTCTCTTATTTGACACTCTCCCTTAAAACTAACTCTAAGAGGTAGATAAAATTCTATATTCTTATCTAGTGTTAAAACTGAAATCACTCTATCATCTCTAATATCTACAAAATCAGGTTTATAATTTTTATCTTTAAATAGAGTTCTAAATTTATTTATTCTAGTATTTATAATCTCTAAACAACTTGGAATTTTATTTACAATTAAAGTATTTTTAATTTTCTCTTTAGAATCTAAACTCATCTTTAAATATATAATATCACCTTTTATTAAATTATTTAAATTTGCTAAAGTTCCATTCTCATTTAAAAACTCTCTCTTTGCATAAAAAGGTAATTTTATTTCATTTTTTAGCGGAGTTTTAGCATTTGCATAAATATCAATAGAGTAATTTACAAAAGTTCCTTTTTTAGGATTTAAAACAATATCAGTAGTTAAATTATCTTCTATTTCAACTACTTTATCTATAAGTTTAATTTTATTATTAAACTCTATTAAAGTTGAAATATTATCATCTTTTAAACTTTTATAATGCTCACTTAATGCCCTAAATATAAAAGTTCTCTCTTGTGTTGAGTGAAAATTTTTCTTATCAATCTCTTTTTTAAGATATTTAAATAATCTTTTAGAAATAATTTCATCTCTGTAATTCTTAGATAAAATCGAATAAGCAAAAGCTATATCTCTTAATTTTGAGTAAAAATTATCTCCATACTCTCTTAATTTGCTCATACTATTTAAATTAAAATTATTTAACTCACTTAAAATATAATTTGCTTCATTTATAAAACCTTTTTGATATAAAATATCAATCATAAAAGCACTTAAAATTAGAGAATTTTGATAACTTTTAGAATCATAAGCCATATTAATATCACTCTCTTTTGATTTTTCCTCTCTTGTCAAAATCCATAGAGAATAAAAAGCTAAATTTTTACTATCAGGCTTTTTTATAGTTGAATTTAAATATTTAAAAATTCTCTTTTTCATCTCTTTTGGCAGGTCATAACCCCTATTTTGTAGAGTTAAAAGTACATCTATTGCATAAATTGAAGCAAATTTATTTATAGTTTTGCCACCTTCCCAATATAAAAACTCTCCACTATATAACTGCATATCATAAAGTTTTAAAATTCCATTTTTAATAAATATATCTCTCTCTTTTAAAAGAACTTTTTTAACACTCTCATTTGCATCTATAAATTTTTCTAAATTTAAAAGCGTTAAAAGTTTTGATGTGCTTTGTTCTAAACATCCATAAGGATAATTTACTAAATAGTTAAATTCCCCTTTTAGAGATTTTAAATAACTATTTGAAATATCAATATTTACTTTTGGATTTATTAAATTTTTATCTAAATTAAAAATAATTTTTTTATTAGATTCTCCTATAAACCTTTGAGAGATTAGAGTTTTATCTGTATGAATTGGAATAAAAATATCACTATAATATCCATTAGATTCTATTTTAATATATCCCTCTCCTTCTTTTAATGCTTCTATATTTAAAATTAAATTTTCTTTAGAATTTTTAACTATTTTAGCACTTATATTTTTAGTAGTTATATTAAATTTTAACTCTTTATTAGAGTCATTAAAAATTTTAATTGGAATATTTAACTTATCTCCAACTACTAAAAATTTTGGATAAGTAGGTTTTATTATAATTTCATCTTTGATTATAAAACTACTGCTATTAATTCCTACACTATCTTTTGTAACTATAAAAGCGATAATTTTAGCTTTGCCATTAAAGTTTGGAATATCAATATCAAAATTAACTCTGCCATTTGAAACTTTTACAATTTTAAATATAGAAAATGGTCGAACTCGTTTATTTATCGGTTTTGGAGCTAAATGCTTTTTTCTACTCATCATACTCATTTTCATCATATCTCCACCAAATTTAAGACGAGCATCTTTTATAAAACTAGATAAAATATCATCATAAAAATCAAATTGTGTGACTCTTTTTTGAGCTTTAGTATAGAAAAACTCATAAGGATTTATAATTTTTTCACTTAAAATTTGTAAAATTCCCTCATCAACTATTGAAATAATTGCATAAGCATCTTTATTTGTATCTATTTTTAATTCTATATTTAATTTTGATTTAGATTTTATCTTTTTGTTGTGATTTAATTTTACATCAACTCTATATTTTGAATTATCGGCTTTTAAATATTTTCTTTCATAAGCCCTAAAAGGTAGAGTTTTATCATCAATAGTACTACCTCTAATTATATAGCCATTTATATAAAAGCCTTTTTTGAAAATAAAATCTAAATCCATTTCAATAGTTGTAGAGTTAGTTTTTAAATCAAAAAATTTATATTTAAATATCTTATCACTCTCAAAAGTTAATAATAATTTTCCTGAAATTGGAGAGTTTATATTAATTTTTACCTTTTCGCCTGTTTTATACTCTCTATCTTCAAAATTTAATTTTAATTTTTTTATACTACTTCGTGGATTTATCGGTTGATAATCAAATCCATAAACGCTATATTTAACACTTGCTTGATGATTTGTGATTTTATCTTTTAAAGTTACAATATATTCACCAGAACTTTTAGCACTGAATTTAAATTCATCTCCTGAATTTATCTTAAATTTTTTAATACTCTCTAAACTTTTAGACCAATTATAACCATCAACATAATTATAGTTCCAAATTACTTTTTTAATTTCAACTTCAATCTCTCTTTTTATTTCCTCTTTTGTAATTGGATTTAAAAGAATCGTTTGAAAAATTTCATCTTTGTTAATATCTGAATTAGTTTTAGAATCTCTTTTTATTCCAAACATCTCTTTAAATGGATATATATTAAATTTTTTATATACAGAAACTCCTCGCCCTCCATCAAACACAGTAACTCCAAGCAATCCTGTTAAAATTGATGTAGGTTTTCCAATTATTTTTGCATTAAAATTTAAATTTGCTTTACCATCTTTATCTAAAGTAAATTTTTTAGAAATCTCTTTAAAATTAAATTCTCTATTTTTATCTTCACTATCAAAAGAGAAATTTTTATATTTAAATTTACTCTTTTGAGCATTTAATTTTGCTTCTGCTTTTAAATTTTTAGCTTTTACTCCAATTAAATATTCACTATTAGCTTTTACATTAATTGGCTCATTTAGAACGTAATCTTTTTTATTTAATTTAATTATAGTTTTAATTTGTTGTGGTATAAAATCTTCTACAAAAAACTCTTCGTATCCAATTTGTCTGTTTGCAAAATAGACCTCTATTAAATATCTGCCTGTTTTAAAAAAGTTTAAAATATCAAATTTTTTATCAATAATTCCTAATTCATTAGTTTTAATCACTTCATTTAAAATCTCTTTTCGTCCAGAATCTTTTATAATTATTTTGATAGGTTTATCAGCTAGAGATTCAAACTTTTCATTTTTGATATTAATTGCAAAATTTAACTCATCATTTGGTCTATAAATTTTTCTCTCTAAAAAAATTAATGCTTTATAACTATTTTTTATCACTTTAGTTTTATATGGATTTATAATTAAAAAATTTTCATCATTTTTGCTTTCAGCTATAATTGCCACTAAATTATTATCTATTAAATTATTAATTTCTCTAATAAAAACACCATCAGAGTTAGTTTTTCCCTCTAAAATTAAAGAGTTGTTTTTTGAATAGATTTTAATTTTTACATCTTTTAAGGATTTAGTATTTTTAAGTGAATTTGTCATTATAAATATTTGATTATTTGAAACTTTTGCAGTAATAGCAATATCACTTATAGTCACTATCTTATGTGCATAAGCTTTTTTATTATTTTTATTATCTATTGGATAGAGACTTATTTTATATATTCCACTCTCTTTTGCAAATTTAGATATATTTAAACTACTGTTTTGAAATTGATTTTTTTTAGATGGTATTTTAAATTCAAAACTAGAAAGTTTTTTAGAAAATTTATCAAAATCATATCTGTTAGCTTTTGAAAAATTTACAAAATATCTATAATTATCATCTAATAATCTATCAATTACCACTTTAGTTTTTTCTAAATTAATAGAGTTTAATTTTAATTCTCCAATATTAGAAATTCTACTTTTTTTATCAATAAATTCAACAAATGGCTTAATATTACCAGTTTTTACACTAAAACTTATATCTTTTTTTAAAATATTTCTATAAGTTAAAAGTCCTTTTTTAAATTTAATTTTATACTCTTGATTTGGTAAAAATTTACCTTTTAAAATAATACTATCTGTATATTTATTTATTTTTTTATAAAATCCATAACTATCTCTCTGAATTTTAAAATCAATTTTTGGAGTAATCTCTATAAATTTTTTTGGATTTTTAAAATTTGTACCTGAATTTGAAAAGTAGTGAACTTTTAAATTCAACTCTCCATTTTTTGATTCAGATGTAACTCCATAAATTAATAACTCTTTTAAATTAACATTAGCACTTAATCCTAAAATAAATAAACTTAATAAAATAAAATATCTCATAATTACTCCTCTTTTAAATTTAACAATGTAATTTCACTTGGGGCTAAAACTCTAATTGGTGGACCCCAAAAGCCTGTTCCTCTACTTACATATATTTGGCTAAATTTATTAAAATTATGCAATCCACTTAAATATGGCTGGTCTAGTAAAACTAAAAGTCCAAAAGGAAAAATTTGTCCTCCGTGAGTGTGTCCACTTAAAACCAAATCAGGTTTAAATTCTCCTAGTTCTTCAATCATTTTTGGCTGATGTGATAGTAAAATTGATGGTAAAGTCTCATCAATTTGGCTAAAAGCTTTTTTAATATCAGGCTCTAATATTCCAACTCTTTTTCCTATTCTATCAGTTATTCCTATTAAATTAAAACTCTCTGAAATAGTTACTGATTCGTTTATTAAAACTTTAATACCTAATTTTTTAATATAAGTTATTATTTCTAATGGATTATGAAAATATTCGTGATTTCCTAAAATAAAATAAGTACCATATTTTGATTTTAAATTTTTTAGTGGCTCTAGGTCTAATTTTATTTTATCAATTTCATAATCAACTAAATCCCCAGTTATCACTATTAAATCAGGAGCTTGAGCATTAACTCTATTTACAATTTTTTCTAAAAAATCTCTTTTTATTATATTTCCAATATGTACATCACTTAATTGTATGATTTTAAAATTATCTTTTAAATTTTTGATTTTTATATCAACACTCTTTAAAATAGGCTCTATTTTTCCATTTTTAATACCTCTAAAAATATATGAAAATGCAAATATCAACATTGTAATATCAAATGATATTTTTATAAAAGCTCTTCTTCCATCTTTATATGGTATTTTTTTTGAGATAGTATGAGTTAAATCATAAATTATAGCTACCACAAAAAGCATAAAAGAGACACCTATGATATAAAAGGAGAAAAAGAGAAAATTTTGAGAAAAAAAGTCATAATATCTTGCAAACATAAATAAAACAACAGAGACAAAAGAGATAAAAAATAGATATTTAAATAGAGTTGTCACTCTATATTGAAGAAATATTTTTTTAATAAATCGTTTATAAGTGTATATATTTATAAATGCAAAAACTCCCATAAAGATACTTATAAATATATATTTTCCCATTTACAATCCTTTAATTTGGAGATTTAAATGCGTCAAAATTAATTCCACCCTCTTTTAATTTTGATACTAAAAGTTTTGATGCATCTTTAACCGCACGAACTTGCTCTTTATTTAATTTAAAATCCTCTTTATAAATTGTATCTACAAATTTTTGATGTTTTTTAAGAGTTTTTTCATTATACATTTTTTCTATCTCTAAATAAGATTGTACAACAGCTAAAAAATCTTGTACGAATCCTTGTGAATTACTAATTTGTTGAAAAACTTTATTTAAAATTAAATCTGCTCTATGTATCAAAAACATAGTTGTATTTATCATATCTAAAATATCATTTTCAACTTTTGTATTCATAGCCCCTCCTATGATATCTTGAATTACAACGGGTCCTAGAACTCCATCTAGCCACTTAAAAAAGTAATCTTTTGATTCAGGTTTAACTTCTGTTGTAATTGAATTTACAATTGAAATTCCTCCTATTATTAAAGCAGCCCCAGTTTTGTACTCTTTAATATAATTATCTATTTTAGTCTCTAAAGCTATCTCTTTTGACATTATTTACCTTTTAAATTTTTTTTAGATATTAACAAAAAAGAGTTTTATTTATAATAAATAGAGTTTAATGTGGTAGTTATGAGAGAGAAAAAAGAATCTCTCTAAAATTATTATCTTACAAGAGGTCTTTCGCCTTCCATCATCTCACCTTCAGGTCTTTCGCCTTCCATCATCTCACCTTCAGGTCTTTCGCCTTCCATCATCTCACCTTCAGGTCTTTCGCCTTCCATCATCTTACCTTCAGGTCTTTCGCCTTCCATCATCTTACCTTCAGGTCTTTCACCCATCATAGTATTGAGGTTTTCTTGACACTCTTCTCTTTCAGTATCACTAAGAGTTCCGTCCCCATCAACATCACATTTACCCTTAAGCATATCAAGATAAACGCCTACACCCTCATCACTCATACCATCAAATTCTGCTTTACATACTGCTTCTTCAGTTACGTCAATATCTCCATTAGCATCAGTATCACACTTACTTTTTAGATTATCTAAATAATCTTTCATATCAGTGTCACTCATATCAGTAAATTGCTCTTTACACTGCTCTTTTTCAGTCTCATCTAGTGTTCCGTCGCTATTAGTATCACACTTTTGATTGAAAATATCCATATTTACCATATCACCTTCCATCATTTCGCCTTCGTGCATATCATCAACCATCATATCTTTATTCATACACTCTTGAGGAAAGCCCTCTTCTCCAGGTAATGGATATTTACCACTCTCATTTGCACTTAATTCTATCTCTTTTTGATTTTCATTATCCAAACAAACTGGTATTTTATCACCAAATTTATCACCAAATTTATCTTTAAAATCTCCAAAATAATCTTCTGCCATACAACCTAAATCATATCCTGCAAAATCCGTATCTTTGTTTTCATCATTTGGATAAATATATTCACCTTTATCATCAACTGGAAACTCTTTACCCATACAATCCATTAAGTCTAATTTTACATTTTCATTAAGTCCACTTAAACACTCTTTTGGATAATCTGGATCACCTGGCCATGGGAATGTTCCATCTTCTCTTGCTTCAAGTTCGATATCTTTTTGACTATCTTTATCCCAGCATAATTGAGTTTTACCGAAAATATCCATATTACACTCTGCTGGAAAATCTGAATCTTCTGGAAATGGATAACTTCCATCTTCTCTAGGAGTTAATTCAACAACTATATCATCAGTAGTATGACATACAGGAATACCATCTTCGCTAATAAAACTTTCATCAAATTGATCTTCTGGCATTGGCTCAATTGCTACACCAACTTCACCACTTTGCTCATCTGCAAAATCTATTGTCATAAGTAGTTGTTTTTTCTTAGCTAATTGTCTTAATACAGTAGGAGCATTTTCATCAATATCTAACATAATTAATGCACCCTCACTAATTCCACCATCAAAATCAACTTTAAAAGATTCAACTAAATCTTCACTTTTCGGCTTAGGAATAACTGCTGAATCCCAAATATTTAATTGCTCTTGTTCTTCCCAATTATTTGCCATAATTCCAAATTTAACACCTTCCATAGCTTCAAAGTTTAAATTATTATAAGATGCTAAATCTTTGTCTAATCTTGGATAGAATAATTTATTTTCATTTTCTAATACTTGATAATGAAAATCATCAGTAGCTTCTTGACCCTCTTGATACTCACCGTCAAACTCTGTATCTACAAAAATGTAATCTAAATTATTTTGTGCAATTGGAAACAGTGATATTGGATGAGATATTTGCATAGTTAAACTTTCTGCACTTCCATCATCGATTACAATTTGAATATTATAATCTTCAATATATCTCCACTCACCATTTTCCGCTATCTCACCGTTTTTATTTACAGATAATTTAGATGATATAACAGTCATCTCTTGTCTAAATCTTGCTTGTGTATCAATAGGCTCAAAAGTTGTAATTCTATCTTCAACAGGTTTTATTTCACCAGTTTTAATATTTTCTAAATGAGGAATAAATCTAACTTTTAAAACTTCAGTTAAAGGATTTTTATCAAAATCTACAACTTGGAATGAAATTGTACTATCAATGCTATCTACTTCTACAAAATTTTCTTGAAAAAATGATTTCTCTTTTTCTTCAACTTTCTTTTTAAAATCTTTAACATACTTTTTGACATTAGTCATAACTTGTGAGAATCTACTCTCAGCAGTTATTTTTTCACCACTTAATTCAGAAGCTATACCTAAAATAAAATCTCTAAACCATTGAGTTTTATCTGTAGAAACTTCAACTTCTCTTAAATTATCTTCACTCTCAACAGCCCACCAGATCTCTTTATCAGCTAAATCTTTAGCACTTTCTGGTAAATACTCACCTACTATATCACCTAATCTTATTTTTGTAATTTCGATATTTTGTAAACTAGCTGTCTCCATTACCATATTCATTAATGCAATACCAGTTATTGGAAGTATTGTAGAGTCTTTACTAAATTTATAACCATCTTCAAATCTAGCAACACCATTTTCTCCAAATGGAGGTATACCGTGAATTAATGGAACGCCAACTTCATTTAATATATTTCCAAATTCATTTGATTTTTTAAATCTATTAACAAAATCTTCTACCATATCACCATCTTGAATTCCAAATAGTTCTAAAAATTTACCACCTCTCTCTGTTTCAATAGCTTTAAATAGTAAATCATCTTGCATCCATAATAAACTTGAAGCAAGTAGAGGTTTCATATATTCATTAAGAATGTTTTTTACAGACTCTTCGGCATCACTTGATAGTTCTACTTCATTATCTATTAATACTTTTAAAGGATTATTTTCAAATAGAACTCCTCCGTCAGGATCTGGCGTATTAGCTATAAAATTACCAAATTTTTCAAGACTACTAGCATATAAATCTTTTTTAACTAAAGTTTTAATTACTTCATAAGGAACTACTGGAGATTCTAATAGAGTATCTATAAGTGGGAAAGCCCACTCTTCAGAACCATTTGCATTTCTTAAGTCTTTTTCTAAATCAATTGCTCTAAGTGCTGGGTCATTACCAATTATTCGATCTTCTGCATTGATATTAAACTCTTTTCCTGGAAGTGTATCAAAATCTTCTGGAGCTACTGGTAGAAATAAAATTAATCTTCCTTTTCCATCGTGAATTGCTAAATTCATTTTTGCAAATGTAGAAATCATATCATATTCCATAATTGCAATATCAACATTACCCGCACTTTTAGTTAAATCAATATTATCAGCACTGTTATTTTTTAAGAAATCTGTTTTTTTCTCATAACTAATTTTATTTTCAAAACCAGCAATATCAGTTCCTGCTGAAGAGTCTTTTAGTTGAGTTTTTAAAAGTTCGTCTTTCTCTGCTCTCTCGGCTAAATAAGCATCATCCTCTTTGCCATCTGCTTTTAAATCAGCAGGAGTTTTTGTAGTTGAAAAATCAGCTTTTCTAAGAGTTAATTTACCATCTTTAATATCTTGTTCAACTTTTGCTGAAACAGCTGTAGTTAAAGCATTAATAGCTGAAATAATAGCGTCACTCATAGAACTTGCAAAACCTTCACCAAACATTGTTTTAATTGTATCAATAATTTGAGATTTTACAGACGTTGTGATAGGGTTAATATCTACTGCTGTACTATCTGTTCTAATAGCAGATAACTCAAAATTTTCTCCATCTTTTTCTGCAATAACTCTTACTACAAATCCTGGAACTTGAGGTGGTGTATCTCCTGTAAAATCACTCTCTTCTACTTGATATGTACCATCTTCATTTAAAGAAACTGCACTCTCTAATAGTGGTTCACTCATATTCTCATCATCAGAACTATATACTTGAACGCTACCACTAGTAGGAATTTGTGGTGGATAATCATCACTATCTCTTAAATCTCTAGAAGTTGAAGTTGTATCACTTGTATAGATAGAACCTAAGTCTATACTTCCTGAACTAAAAATAGCTCCCATAATTTGATCTAATGTTAAATCACTCTCTCCAGTTTTAATCCAAAAACCCTCACCAACTTTAATAGTTGTAACTTGTGTCTTATTTGACCAAGTTTTATTTTGAAAAACCCAAAGGTCACTATATTTAGATTGGCTAATACTAGCTACATTTAAATCTCCACTAATTGGAGAAGATAAATTCCAACCAGATACTGGAAACTCAAGTGTTTTACTAGATATATCTCCTATAACATCTATAGAACCTGTCTCTTTTGCATTTATCCAAAATCCATTTCCTGCTTGAATTACTAAATCATTATTATCATTATTTGACCATTTATTATCAGTAAATTTCCAAACATTTAATATATTTTCACTCATCTCTACTTTTGAATTATCTAAATTTGTACCTAATAAATTCCATCCTGAGTTTACATTTAATGTCTGTGTATCTGCCATTAAAGAACCTACTAGTAGTGACGAAGCTACTAAACTTATTACTCTAAATTTATGCATTAAAATCCCTTTTGTATTTTTTGCCAGAACTATATTAAACCATAAAAAAAGTAAAGTTTAACTATAAATTTAACTATTATTTAAAAAATTAAAGTTTAAATCAGAAAAAGTTATAGTTTATAATAAATTTATTATAAAAAAATAGAATAAAAAGTGGAGTGAAAAAATAGCATATAGCTACATTTTCTCTTTAGCAATAATTCCTAAGAGTTTAAGTCCAACTTTTATAGATGTTGCAACTATTGCAAAAAGTTTTAGTAATTGTTTTTCATCTTCACTTCCAACTATTCTATTATCGTTATAGAAACTATGTAACATTGAAGATAAAGATTGAAGATAATCTGTTAATTTATTAACTTGTCTAGATTCAAAAGAGTCTCTTAAAATTTTTGGAAGTTGTAAAGATGTAAACAGTAAATCTTTTGCATCCTCATTTAAGTTTTCAAATTTTATATCCATTACATCTTTAAATGATTTATCAGCTTTTCTAAAAATAGAGTAGACTCTTGCGTGTGCATAATTTACATAATATACTGGATTTGAGCTATCTTGTTTTTTTAAATCTTCAACATCAAAATCTAAATGCGTATCACATTTTTTGCTTAAAAATATAAAACGAAGTGCATCTGCTCCAATATCCTCAACAACATCACTCATTAATATAAAATTTCCAGCTCTTTTACTCATTTTATATGGCTGACCTCCCTTTAAAAGAGCAACCATCTGTGATAGAACTATTTCGAGATGTGATTCATCATAACCTAAAAATTTTATAGCAGATTTAACTCTTGCAATATAGCCGTGATGGTCTGCACCCCAAATATTGATATATCTATCATAACCTCTTGAAAACTTATCATCGTGATAAATAATATCACCTGCAAGATAAGTTAGCTTACCACTATCTCTTACAATTACTCTATCTTTTTCATCTCCAATTTCGCTAGATTTTAACCAAATTTTACCATCTTTATTATATATAGATGAGTTTTTATTTAATCTATCTTCAATAGAATTCCATCTATCATAAAGTGATTTTTCACTAATAAAATACTCAAACTCAACACCAATATCTTTTAAATTTGATTTTATTAACTCTAGCATTTTATTTTTACCAAATTCAGATAACTCTTTAATAGATTTCTCATCTAAAAATATATCTTCTCCAAATTCCCCTTGAGCCTCTTTGGCTAAATCAATTATATATTCGCCTCTATAATATTGTTCTGGATACTCTACATCTAATTTTAATATATGTTCTCTTCCTGCTAAAAACAGTGAAACCCCTAAAAGATACATTTGGTTTCCAGCATCATTTACATAATATTCACTGACAATTTTATAGCCTAAATGTTTTCCAATTTTAAGTAGAGCATCTCCAACAACTGCACCTCTTGCGTGTCCAATATGAAGTGGTCCTGTTGGATTTGCACTTACAAATTCAAGTAAAATTGAAGTACTATTTATTTCACTTCCAAAATCATTTTCATTTTTAAGCACCCAAGAAGCATACTCATCTAAAAACTCTTCATTTAATTTAAAATTTATGAATCCATTTATAGATTCAACCCTTTCAAAAATCTCTTCACTTTCAAATAATTTTGAAAGCTCTTGAGCGATAATTTTTGGAGCTTTTTTATACTCTTTTGCTAAATTAAAAGCAATTGGAGTTGAAAAGTGACCAAAGGAGCGATTCTTTGGTTTCTCTAAAACAATGTTATCTCTATCTATATGTTTTTTTAAAATATTTAAAACTCTTTTTTCCAAAAAGTTTCCTTAAGATTGTTTAGTAGTTTCTTGCGTAGTTTGACTTGATGAGGCACTTTTAGTCTCTTCTACTTTTGGGTTTTCTGTTGATTTTTCATCTTCACTTTTCATAGCTGTTTTAAAATTTTTAATACCTTTTCCAAGACCTTCAGCTAATGCTGGAATCTTTTTTGCTCCAAATAGTAATACAACTACGGCTAAAATTACTATCCATTCAATTCCACCTGGCATACCCATAATAACTCCTTAAATTTTTTTGTGATTATATCTTTTATATTCTGTCAAATTTCTAAGATTTTAACCAATTATCTAAAAAACTCTTCAGTTTATAAGATTCTGGTTTTAATTTTGCAGATTTTGCAATAGCTTTTAACTTTCCACTTGCTATTTTTAAATTATCATTAATTATTAAATAATCATATTTATGAAGATATTTTAACTCATCTTTTGAATTTTTAATTCTATTCTCAACACTACCTTTAGTATCTGTTCCTCTAGAATTTAATCTCTCTTTTAATAAAGACATACTAGGAGGAAGTATAAAAATAGATGTACAAAATTCACTAAAAACTGAATTTTTAACTAATTCAAATCCCTGTACATCAATATCAAACACAATAAGTTTTCCATCATTTAAAGCTTTTTGAACACTATCTAAACTTGTACCATAATAATTTCCGTGAACTTCTGCCCACTCTAAAAATTTACTATTTTTAATATCATCTTTAAATTTATCTTTTGAGACAAAATAATAATCTGCCCCATTAACTTCACCATCTCTAATAGGTCTAGTTGTAGTGGATATAGAAAAAAAAGAGTTATCTATACTTTTAAACATCTCTTTACAAAGTGTACTCTTACCACTTCCACTAGGCCCTGAAATTATTAAAATTCCACCTAGCATTACTCCCCTTTTTTAGGAAAATTTATTTTTATAGTAACTTCAGCACCAGCTAAAAGCTCTTTTAGAGAATCTATACTTAAGTTTTGAATAGTATTTGTTAAAACTTCTGACGAGCTTGTTTCATCTTCTTTAGCTACAACAGCACTAGTAGCAACTTCTTCTAATTTATTTTCTATAATTTCTTCTTTTGTATCTTCAATCTTTTCACCCAATGCTTCTTTTATATCTTTCTCATTTAAATTAGAAAGTTCATCTTCTGTACCTTGAGTTTCTAAATCGTCTGTTTTTTCCATCTCTTCGTTACTCTCTTCATCTAAAATATCCGAACCAAAATTATCTAAATCTATCTCATCTATATTTGTATCTTCATCTTCTTCAAGTTCTTCGTGAATATCACCCATAATAGCGGCTGCAATATTACCACTCTCTTGACTCTTATCTTTTTCTTTTTCAACTTCTTGAGGCTCTTCCTCTTGAGGAGTCTCTTCTAACTCTAAATCATCTTCTATTGCCAATTCAGCTGGTTCTTCTAATTCTAAACTCTCATCTTCTAATGAAAGCTCTTCCTCTTGAGGAGTCTCTTCTAACTCTAAATCATCTTCTATTGCCAATTCAGCTGGTTCTTCTAATTCTAAACTCTCATCTTCTAATGAAAGCTCTTCCTCTTGAGGAGTCTCTTCT
The DNA here is from genome assembly GCA_016744535.1 of Campylobacteraceae bacterium. Classification (GTDB taxonomy): domain Bacteria; phylum Campylobacterota; class Campylobacteria; order Campylobacterales; family BB28; genus BB28. The sequence continues at coordinate 8,637 of JADGEE010000043.1, read as the reverse complement.
AACTCTAAATCATCTTCTATT
>JADGEE010000043.1:0-8516 GCA_016744535.1 Campylobacteraceae bacterium | reverse complement strand
TAAATCATCTTCCATTGCCAATTCAGCTGGTTCTTCTAATTCTAAACTCTCATCTTCTAATGAAAGCTCTTCCTCTTGAGGAGTCTCTTCTAACTCTAAGTTATTTTCTAAATTTAGATCATCTAAACTTGCATCATCTAAATTCAAATCGTCATCTATCTCTTCTCCACCTAAATCTACATCTGCTAACTCATTAGGCTCGTCATCTAAATTTAAATCATCATCTAAACTGATATCACTTAATTCATTACTTTCATCTAAATCTATAGGATCTTCTAACTCTAAATTATCTTCAGATTCTAATGAGTCTTCTTCAATTTCACTAGCATTTTCATTATTAGTGCTTTTTAAAATATCTACAAGTTCAGTTGGTAAAAAAGGTTTTTCAACATAAAAATCAAATTCTGATGGTTTCTCTTTACCTCTAGGTAAAACAAAACCTATTTTTGAGTACTCTATATCATTTTTTATTTTTTCAAAGAGTTCACTTGAATAAACTTCATTATCTATAAAAATAAAATCATAACTACTACCTGCAACTTCCTCTATATTTCCTATCTCTTCTATCTCATAACTAACTTTTTGAGCACTTAATTTTGTAAGCCTCGACACAATAGGGTTTCTATTTAAGAGTAATATCTTCATTCAAATACTCCGAATTTTAATGGTTTTTACTTCCTACTATTGTATAATTCTCTTCATTTATTTTTGCTTTAATTAAGGTGTATTAACTATGAAAAAAAATAAAGTAATAAAAATATCACTTATAATTTTAAGTTTTACTATAACTTTATTGGCAAATGAAAAAATATTTTTTATGCCTTATGATAAAGATAAAGCATTAAGTAATCTAACTAAATCCATAGAGTTAGCTAAAAATTCAATTGATATTGCAATTTACTCTTTTACCCATAAAAAAATTTCTAAAAAGTTAAAAGATGCCTCAAAGAGAGGGGTTAAAATTAGAATTATTTTTGATGAAGAGTTAAATAATGAACAGAATAAATACTCTAAACTTCCAAATTTAGCAAAAATAAAAAATATAAATTGTAAACTAATCAAAGGTAAATATCAGAAAAATAGAGATTATTTTGGAAAAATGCATAATAAATTTGCAATTATTGATGAAAAAAAAGTTATTTTTGGCTCTGCAAATTTTTCAAACTCTGCATTTAGTTTAAATTATGAAATTTTATATATTAAAGATGATTTGACTTTAGCAAAAAAATTTAAAACTTATTTTGATACAATCTATTCAAAAGCTACATTTTATTAAGGAGAAAAATTAATGAAAGCAAATATGTTTTTAGGAAGTAAAGAGGTGATATCACAAAATTATAGTGATAGAATTAATCCATATTCAAATGAAGTTATTTCACAATCAGCTAATTGTAGTATAAATGAAACAATAGAGGCATTGGAAATTGCAAATAATGCTAAAAAAAGTGCCAAAGATTCACCACTACATCAAAGAGTTAATTGGTTACTTGATGTTGCAAAACAATTGCAAAAAAATAGAGAAGATATTGCAAAAACTATAACCAATGAAGTAGGCAAACCTATAAATTTTAGTAGAATTGAAGTTGATAGATGTATAGAAACTATTAAAATTACAGCTAGTGAAGCACTTAGTTTAGGGGGAGAGTTATTTAATTCTGACGCAATGCCAAGTGGTAAAAAAACAATAAGTTATTTTAAGAGAGAACCTGTCGGAGTTGTAGTTGCAATTACACCATTTAACTTTCCACTTAATTTAGTAGCACATAAATTAGCACCAGCTTTAGTTGTAGGAAATACAGTTATTTTAAAGCCAACTCCTGAGGCCCCGCTAACTGCATATAAATTTGCAAAACTATTTATAGAGAGTGAATTTGCAATAAAAGATGCCTTAAGTTTAGTTTATGGAGATGCAGATGTTGGAGGAGCGTTAGTAACTAGCGATATTCCTAGAGTTATAAGTTTTACTGGAAGTGTGCCAGTTGGTAAAATAATTATGAAAAATGCTGGAATTAAAAAAGTTGCGTTAGAACTTGGTGGAAATGCAGGAACATTTATAGATAGAGGGGCTGATTTAAAAAACTCTGCAAATAGATGTGCATTTGGTGCATTTATAAATTCGGGTCAAGTTTGTATTTCACTTCAAAGAATTTATGTACACGAAGATATTTATGATGAATTTGCAAATAAATTAAAAGCTGAAACAGAGAAGTTAAAAGTTGGAAGCCCTTATAAAGATGATACATTTATCAGTTCATTAATTAATGAAGAATCAATTGATAGAGCAAAAGATTGGGTTGAGAGTGCAATAAATGAGGGTGCAAAAGTTTTAACAGGAAATAAAAGTGATGGTTTAATTTTTTATCCAACTGTAATGGTTAATGTAACAGATGAGATGAATATAATATGTGAAGAAGTTTTTGCACCAATTGTAAGTTTAATAAAAGTTAAAAACTTTGATGAAGCAGTAGTTAAAATGAATAATTCACCTTATGGACTTCAATTTTCAATTTTTACAAATGATTTAAATTTAACAAAAAGAGCAATTAATGAGTTTGATTGTGGTGGAGTTGTCATAAATGATATTCCTACACTTAGATTTGATATTCAACCTTATGGTGGAGTTAAATTAAGTGGAGTTGGAAGAGAGGGAGCAAAGTTTGCACTTGAAGAGTTTACAGAGATAAAATCTGTTGTAATTTGTTAAATTAGAAAATATAAAAGGGGTATTATTTATTTAAGTCTAATATAAATCTACTCCACTTGCCCTTTTTAGATTCTATTTTTATCTTTATTTTATAATAATCACAAAAAGATTTTACAATATTTAAACCAATTCCATAACCACTACTATTTAAATTACTTTGATAATATCTATCAAAAATTTTTAAAATATCCTCTTGACTCATCCCAATTCCACTATCTTGGACTATTAATTTATTATCTTTTAGAGTTATTAAAATTTTACCATTTGGTTTATTATATTTAATTGCATTTGAAATTAAATTATCTATAACTTTAATAAAACCACTCTTATTTGATTCTATAATAGTGTCCTCTAAATCTGTATTTATAATAATAGCTCTCTTTACATCATTAAAACTCTCAACTTCATCTAAAATCATCTCTTTTAAATTAAACTCTTGATTATCAACCTCTTTTATCTCTTTTTTTATAAAATAATCTAATTCACTATATAATTTTAACAATTTTTTTGAAGCTAACTCAATTCTATTTAACCTTTTTAATTTTTTTTCTTCTATTTCACTCTTTTTTATTAATTTTATATTTGCTAGAATAGTAGCTACTGGTATATTTAATTCGTGAAGAGTATCTTTTAAGAGTCTATCTAAAAATTTATTTCTATTTACAAATGGAGTTAATGCAAGTTTTGCTAAAAAATATCCAATAAAGATAGAGATAAATAGTAACACTAAAGATACACTAAAAAAGACTTCGTGAGAAAGACCTAAGAGTTTAAATAGTGAATATGCAATAATCAACATTGTAAAATTTGAAATCATATAATATAGCGTAATAGTGAGTATTAAATCGAAATTTTTATCTCTCAAAATAGTGCCTTTTTTGAAAAAATTATAACTACATAGAGGTTAAATATGTTTAAAAAAAAATTGCTACTTTTATTTTTATTAATATTAAATTTTTTATATGCTGATTTATTAACAATATCAGAAAAAAATAAAAATATTTATGATAAATTAATAAAAAATTGGAATATTAGTTATAAAATTGGAGAAAATAAATTCATATTTGATGTAAATGTCTCTAAAGCATATTTTAACAAAAGAGTTAATGGATATGTTGTTGATATGTATGAGAGTGAAAATAATAAATATATATGTAGTTATAATTTAAGTTATTTACTTGAAGATTTTGAAAAATTTTTAGAATTTATCTGTATTTACAAAGATCATTATCAATCTAATAATGAACTTAAAAAATTTGTAACATTTAATGTAAATGATAGCGAGGGTATACTTTTTGGAAGAATGGGTACTTTATTAAGTGGTATTGAAATTGATAATTTCACCATAATAGGAAGTATATCAAATGGATATATTACTCAAAAGTTTGCAAAACTAGAGATATTTAAGGGTTGGAATTTACTCTCTTTACCTGTAAATATAAAGATATTTAAAAATGATGGAACTATTCCTCCTATTCCTCAAGTTGGAACAAATCATTATTATTTCGATATTTTTGGTGATTATGATTCAATGTGGGTATTTAAAAATAATAGTTGGATACATAATCCTTTAAATCTTGAAAAAACGGAGGGATTTTGGATTAAATCTGCACTAAATTTAAATATAAATTTAAATTCAAGAGCTTATTTTCCAGACTTAATTGGTTTAAAATCTGGTTGGCATTTAATAGGAACAGGAAATAGTATAAATAATTTAAATTTAATTGCTTGTATTGGATGTGATATTGAAGCTATTTGGAAATATAAAAATATTAATAGAACTTGGATAAAAAACCCTACAATTATAGAAGCAGGAGAAGGGTTTTGGATAAAGAAAAAATAAAAAAGCCTTTACAAAAATTAAAAATTATATTATAAATTTACTCTTAAATTTTTTTACAAGCTTTAAAAGGTTAAAAATGTTAATTGATAAGTATGGAAGACAAATTGATTATTTAAGAATTTCAGTTACAGAAAGATGTAACTTTAGATGTCAATATTGTATGCCTGAAAAACCATTTTCTTGGGTTCCTAGAGAGAATTTATTAAATTATGAAGAGTTATTTAAGTTTGTAAAAATTGCAATTGATGAGGGTGTTACGAAGATTAGAATCACAGGTGGTGAGCCACTATTAAGAGAACATTTAGATAGATTTATTAATATGATTTATAATTACAAACAAGATATAGATTTAGCCCTTACAACAAATGGATTTTTATTAAAATCAGTTGCAAAAAAGTTAAAAGATTCAGGTCTTAAACGAATTAACACTTCACTTGATACACTAAAACCTGAAGTTGCAAAACAAATTGCTCAAAAAGATGTATTAACTGAAGTCCTAGAAGGCACAGAAGAGGCTTTAAGAGTTGGTTTAAAAGTAAAAGTAAATACAGTTATTATGAAAAATATCAATGATGACGAAATATTAGATTTATATGAGTTTTGTAAATCAAAAAATATAACTATTAGATATATTGAATATATGAAAAACTCTTTTGCAAATAGTGATATTAAAGGTGTTAAGACAGAATATATTTTAAAGACAATTTCACAAAAATATAAATTTAAAAAGATAGAGAAAGATTCTTGCTCACCTGCACAATATTATAAAGATAAAAATGGCTATATTTTTGGTGTAATTGAACCATATAAAGATGATTTTTGCAAAACTTGCAATAGAATAAGACTTACAGCAGAAGGACATTTAATTCCTTGTCTCTATTTTGATGAAGCTATGAGTATTAAAGAATCAATAAAAGCTAATGATATAAACAGAGCAACAGAGATTTTTAAAGAGGTAGTTGCAAACAAACCTGAAAAAAATAGATGGAGTGAAGAGTCATCAAGTAGAGCTTTTTTTGAGACAGGAGGGTAATTTTAAATCTTAAAACATATTAGATAATAATTTAACTATTTTCTAATATCTCAAATCCTCCAGTAACTTTAATAGTTTTACTTTCAATATCAACACTTAAGACATATCTATCTATATATGGAAGTAAAAATCTTTTTGGAAGGTTTTGTTTAACTAAGGACTCATCAGTAGAAATTATAAAATAATCAGATACTCCAATTCTCTCAATATCTTTAATAGTTCCTAAGATTTTATCATCTTCAACTATTTTAGACTCTAATATATCAAACCAAAAATACTCATTTTTGTTTAATTTACAATTTTTTTTTGTATCTTCAATATTAGTAAAAACTCTTTGATTTATAAGTTTTTGGGCTTCTTCAATTGAGTTATAATTTTTAAATTTAACTACATCTCTTTGATTGTTATAGTATTCAATTTCAAGTTCACCAATATCAGTTGAAAATTTCAAATTTTTTTTAAATTGATTCGGAAAATCAGTTAAAAGATGAAGTTTTAGCTCCCCTTTTAATCCAACAGTCTTACCAATTTTTGCAATTTCAATTCTATCCATCTATCGGTTTTACGATAACCTTATAAGATATTCCATCTTTTACTTTGCAACCTGAAATTAAAGTTTTAATTGCACTAATCATCTTTCCATCTTTACCAATTAACTTTCCAGCATCAGCTGTACTTGCAAAAATAGTAATTTCAGAATATGTAGAATTAATATTTACTCTCTCTACTCTAATCTTGTTTGGTTCGTTAGAAGAGAGTTTTGCATACTCTTCTACGAATTTTTCAACCATATTCTCTATTTACCAGCTAATTTTTTTACTCTATCACTAGGTTTTGCACCAACGCCAATCCAGTAATTAAGTCTCTCTTCATCAAGTTTTAATTTTAAACTCTCATCACTAGTCATAGGATTGTAATGTCCAATTGACTCAATCCATCCACTATCTCTTCTTTTTCTACTATCAGTCACAACAATTCTATAAAATGGTTTTTTAGTTCTACCCATTCTCGTAAGTCTTATAACAGTCATTTTTTCTCCTTAATTTGTCTTTTTATTTTTTTACTTTGGAATATTCATCATTTTTTGCTGACCCATCATATTCATCAAATCACCCATACCTTTTTTACCAGAAAACTTTTTAGCCATTTTAGCAGCAGAGTTAAATTGCTTTAAAATTTTATTTACATCTTGTACAGTTATACCTGCACCACTTGCTATTCTCTTTTTTCTGCTACTTTTACTAAGAAGATCAGGTGCTTCTCTCTCTTTTTGAGTCATAGAACTAATCATAGCCTTAATCTTTTTAATTTCACCAGAGTTTTCTAAATCAATATCTTTTAAAGCACCTGCCATATTTCCAAGACCTGGAATCATAGAAATAAGTGATTTTAAATTACCTAATTTTTTTATATTTTCAAGTTGATCTAAAAAATCATTAAAGTTAAACTGACCTTTTTTAATCTTCTTAGTTATCTTTTTTGCTTCTTTTTCATCAATTACAGCTGATGTCTTTTCTGCAAGAGATTCAATATCACCTGCCCCCATTAGCCTATTTACAACTCTATCAGGTATAAATATATCAAAATCAGGCATTTTTTCACCACTACCGATAAAACGAAGTGGTACATTTACTTGATGAGCAATAGATATGGCTACTCCACCTTTTGCATCACCATCAAACTTACTTAAAATTACACCATCAATACCAATTTCATCTCTAAATGTAGAGGCACTTTTAATCGCATCTTGACCAGTTAGTGAATCTGCTATATAGAAAATTTCATCAGGATTTAAGGATTCTTTTACACTTTTAAGCTCAAGCATTAACTCCGCATCAATTGCAAGTCTACCAGCTGTATCTAATAGAAGTACATCGTAATGAGCTGATTTTGCTTTTTCATAAGCATTTTGTGCAATTTTTACAGGATTTTTTTCATTTTCATCAAAATATATATCTACTTCTATATCTTGTGCTATCTGTTTTAATTGCTCAACTGCAGCTAATCTTTGCAAGTCAGCGGCACCAACTAAGACTTTCTTTTTTCTAAGCTTTAGATAATAAGCAAGTTTTCCAGTAGTTGTTGTTTTACCACTACCTTGAAGTCCTGTCATTAGAATAACAGTTGGAGGCTTTGGTGAAAATACAAATCCTTGGTTTCCATTTGCTGTTAAAATTTTTTTTAAATTATTTTGAAGTACCTTTAAAAAATTTTCTTTTCCTATGCCCTCTTGTTTAGTTTCAATTTCGACAATTTTAAGTAATTCTCTTACAACTTTATGGTGAACATCAGCTTTTAATAAAGATTTTTTTAACTCATTTAGCGCTCTTGTAAGTGCTTTTTCATCATCTTTAAATCTTATTTTATTAATTGCTGACTTAAAAGAGTTTGTTAAGACATCAAACAATTAGTACTCCTGCTAGATTTTAGGGGTGCATTCTACTCTAAATTTTCTTTAAACTGCTTTAAGATTTATAATTTATCTACTATAATTTTAAAATTAACATACTTTCATACTTTAATTTTTTATAACCTTAGATTATCTTAAAATTTTATATGTAAACTACATATAAAGTACTTTTAAAAGGTTATGTTGATTCTATTTAAAAACTTACCAAACAAAAATTGATATAGCCACACTACAAACCATTTGATAAATATTATATTTTTTGCTACAATTCATTTTTTAAAATTTATGTGTCCATAGCTCAGTTGGATAGAGCAACAGTTTGCGGTACTGTAGGTCGTGGGTTCGACTCCCTCTGGGCATACCAATTCTCAAATACTTTAAAACCCCAGTTTAATAACTTTTCACTTTAGTAACAGCAACCTATTAGCAATACCTTTACCATTAAACAGCCTCTTTGTATTTGTAAATAGCCCCTATAGTCGAAATCTTCTCATATAGAGTCTTAATTAAAATATTATCTGGCTTT
>JADGEE010000139.1 GCA_016744535.1 Campylobacteraceae bacterium | reverse complement strand
TTAGACTCTTTACACCATCTACGCTATTATTTAATAAAAAATCTTCAAAACTATTTTCAGTAGAAATTTCATTTTTTTTATCCTGATTTATTTGAGATAGGCTTTTTTTTGAAACTTTGTTCTGTTTTGGATGAATTTTTTCATTTTTTAATTCAAAAAATTTATCTAACTCATCTATTGAAATTTTATTATTATTTCCAAATAGATAAAGAGATAGAACTAAAGATAAAAAGATTGATTTTTTCATCTCGAGCCTTTAATTTGATAAATTCATAACTGCAAATAAGCACTCATTATCTGTACCTAAACTAACACTATTTACCGTTCCTGTATCATTTGTATCCACATTATTTAATGTTGTGTATTGTCTCATTTTAGCAATAGTTTTATCTTCAAAATTCTCTATTCCCAATGCGTCCCAACCTCTTTTAGTAGCTTCTTCTGTACAATCTATTAAAATGGAATATTGGATAGGATTTGTTGAATCTTGTTGGAATGGCAGATAAGTTATTGATTGCTCTTTACTTTGAAGTTTGAAACTTCCAGAGCTTCCAACGATATTAAAATATTGCTTATTAATTAATCTCTTTTGTATAGTATTAAATCCATTATCATCTACTGTAATTGCACCATAATCACCACTTATTTTTTTCTCTTGACCTAAACTTTCGTGAAGCATTTTTAAATCTTCAAGGATTAAACTATCTCCCTTTGATAGCATTGCATAAGCTATAACACTAAAAGCTATTGTCGCAATAACTGCAAGTAGTATGCCCTCTCCACTCCAATCAGCAATACTAATCATAGCTTTTCGCATCCCCTTAGGAGGATATGGTTTTCTTCTTATCATAAAAAATTCCTTAATCTTTGTAAATTTGGGCAACAATCACATATTCAGCCCTTATTTTTCCATTTTCTAAATTTCCACCTATTATGAAATTATCAATTGGTAATTTAGAGTTTTGATATTTTGTACTCTCATCTCTATGAAACGCAAAAATTACTCTTTTTTCACCTATTTTCATAGGTATTATTCTATTTAAATTGTTACTATCTTTTTGTACCAACTTAATTTCATTATCTCCAACTCTTGCAACACTATTCCCTCTATCTAAATTCTCTTCGTAGATAAAATTCATTTCTATATTTTCACCTACAATTTTTGGAGTTAGAATTAACCTATCACCTATCTTTTTTTCTCCAATTTCTCCAGTTTCAGCTATTCTTTTATCATTTGCACTAACGCCTTCTGTTTCCTCTTTTCTTATATTTTTTAAATAATCTTCAGTTGTTTGTAAATCAATTGTGCTTTGAGTTAAATTTCTATTGCTAGGAATAATAAACTCTTTTTTTGCTACATCACACCCTTTCGAGTAAGCCATATCTAAAAACCATTCGCTCTGTTTACTTAAAGATTTATTTGAAAAAGTTAAGAGATTATTCCCTTTTGAGAAATTAGTAGTTATGTTAGTGATTTTATTGCCCAAAGCATTTTGTAAAATTAAATCAAAATCAATTTCATACTTATAATCTTTATTGACTAATATTTTATAGACAGTAATTTTTATATTAACACTTTTTTTATAAGTCTCTTCAAATTTTGCAACTCTCTTTTTTACAAGCTCTAGTGCTGACTTTGAACAATTTACAAGTAGCATACCAGTAGTTTTATCAAGTGATATATCGTTTTCATTACCATCTATATTTTTAACTATTGATTTTATATCTTTTTCTAAGCTTTCATAAATTGCACCATTTGCACTATTTGAACTTGTAGTTGAAGTGCTTGAATTGTTAGTTGAACTGCTACCTCCACTACTTCCTTGCATTTGCGTAGATGTCGATGAAGCTATAAGGTCAAACATTTCCATTTTTTTATCACTAAAGTTAATTATCTTTTTTCTGTAATCTATGTTATAAAATAGATTAAACTCTTTAGAGATAAAATCAATTAAATCTTTAACACTATTTCCCCTAAAACTTCCAAGAGATTTATTTTTTTCTAAAATAGTGTTTTTATTTTTGCTAATTTGAAAATTTATAGAAAATCCTGTGTCATCACTTAGGGCTTTTACTATCTCTTTAAACAACCAATTAGAACTTAACTCTCTAGTTTTTAAGTTAAGTTGATTAAGTCTAATTTTATCAAGAGAGTATTTCTCTTCATATATATCAATGAGTTTAACTATCTTAGGCATAAATTTATCTCTATACCTATTTTCAACTACTTCAACTTTGTAACCTTTGGTTATCTCCAAATATCTGCTTAATTCTCTGATATTTCTTATTTTAACTATTGATGAGCTAGGAACTTCTATGTTTTCACTATCTTTATGGAGTCTATAATCTCTATTTTTTATTTGAGATAACTCTCTTAGTGTATTTTTTAAATTTTGACTATTGTACAGCTCAATATATTTATCACTATTGGTAATTTCATCTATATCTATTAATTTATTAGATGTAGAGTTTTTATCTTCATAAATAATTTCTTTTGGGTCTATATTTAAATTACTACAACCCACTAGAAATGTGGATAAAAAAATGGCTATAAAACTTTTATTATTAAACATCAAAATTCCTATTCCCTTGCAATTAAAATATCTTCTATCATATAAGTTACATCTTCATTAAAAATATCTTTATCAAATCTTTCATCTTTGATATGATAAATTAAAATTTTCACACTTTTTAGTGCATTGATAATTCTTGTTTTAACACTTACTTTTTTTCTAGCAGTTGAATTTATATCTTTTGCTACGACTATATTATTATAAGGAGGCGGTATTGGCATAGTTGTTGGAGGTGGTGATGTACTTTTATTATTCTTGAGTGTATATACAAAATATACAATTTTATTAGAAGTTGATAACTCTTTTGACTTTACAACTTCTAGCTTATAGTTTGTTAAACTTGCTACTCTCGCTATTGTGCTATTTACATCAAAATTAAATTTATCATCTATATAAATATTTTTAACACCTAAATAGATATATTCATATTGTGAATCTTCGTGTTTTGATAATCTATTAAATAGTTCATTAAGTTGTATATTCTCAGCACTTAGACTTAGAGAAGTAACAGATAACATTAAACTGCATATTACAGATGTTGTTGTTTTTTTCTTTTTCATTTTTTAAATTATTCCTATATTATTAAATCTAAAAAAAGAGTAACAGCTTAAACTTAAGTGAATATTAACTAATTAAAAACAGTTAATATTATTTTTTTTGAATTTTACTTTTTGGAGAGTTATCCACAAATATGTGTACTTCAACAAAAGTATTTTTTGATACTTTGAAAATTTCTTTAACTTTTTTTTCAAAATAATTAAATCCAAAATCTAAAACTTCACCAATCCCTTTGGCTACAAATTGGTCTATATAGTCTTGTTTTGATGGCTCTTGTGTCTGTTGAATGTTTATAGCTAAAGGTGTCGCATCATTGCTGTTTGCATTTACATAGTGAACTTCTTCAGTCTTTTTAGATTCTCTTAAATCTTCTAAATACTTATCTGTTAATTTAAGTGCATTTTTTGATAAATTTTTCCCACTTTTAGCTAACTCTTTTTCAAATAATTTATTATCAATAAAAGTAGCTATATTTTTACCTCCACTAAGATTTAAAATATAGCTACTTTCTATATTTAAATGATTTATCTTATTTGAATACTTTTTTGTTTTATAAAAAATCTGTTTACCTCTAGCAATTAGCATATTTGGATTATTCATAGGGTGTAGAGAGATTATTAAATCAAATTGTTTTATATCTTTTAACTTATCTATTTTTGAATCTAAATTACAACTCACTTTCGTTAAATCTTCAGTTAGGGCTAAAGTAACATCTTGATTAAATTTACAATATCCATAAAGATAACCTTTTATATAATTATTTTCATTTGAATTATTAGAGTTAGAAGACAAATCTTTTTTATTCAAACTTATTAAATCAAGTGATGCACTTACTCCACTAGCAGATTTATATTGATATATGTTTTGATTACTTTTTTTATGTATATCATAAAGACTCCATAAAGCCATATCTCTAAAAGTATCAAGTTTTTTAATATTTGTTCTCTCTAAAGTTATTTGAGAATTTGTATTACCTAAAGTTCCATTTTCACCAACTACTTGATTTTGCTCCAACTCTTTATATGTTGGTGTTGTTGCATACAAGCTAAAAGCTATTAAAAATAGTGAAATATATCTCATTACTCTTCCCCCATCACTTTTTTTATTAAATAAGTGAATGTATTTGTGCCATTTGGATTTAAATTTCTTATACTCTTTATCTTTTTATTGGCTATTGCATTCATTATTTTTGCAGAAGCAAATCCAACTTTATAATTATTTGGAATATCTTTACAGTAATAATAGATAAATTTTTGATTTAAAAAGATTTGATTTAAGAAAAGATTTAAATCTTTTCTTGATAAAAATTCTTCTAAAAATAGTCCATCTAAATTACCATTTATATCAAGTTCAGAGAGAGGCATTAATATAAAATTTTCTTCATTAAATCCTCTCTCTATTAACTCATCTCTAACTACTCTTGCCATTACTTGACCTATTAAGTCTAAATCAAATCCAAATATAATTTCTCTATCAAAAAAGTTTTCTTTTATAAAATCTATAATACTTTTATGATTAGAGTATATTTGTCTCTCTAAAGCTTTAGCATTGAAATAGACTCTATCTGGAGTGTTTAAAATTGCTTTAAAACCATTTGGTGTTTTTTTTGCTTTTGGATAAAAAGTAAATGATAGAACATCTATTAAACTCTCTTTTTGAAATATATTTTTTAA